>NZ_VRVF01000036.1:0-50240 GCF_008040045.1 Methylobacterium sp. WL8
ACGTAGCTGAACAGGTTGGTCGAGGCCGCCTCACGTCCGCGCATCGATCAAACCCCGCCTCTCGCTCAGGCAGAGCGAATCATCTCCAAGGCCACACCGCCACAGACTTCTGCAGCAGCCTGCTAGAACATCTTCAAGCGCGGTGGACGTCGGCTCGCGTGATGAGAATGCGACCGCACAGCCATCGGCCGACGGCGTGCGCACGAGGCCGGTCAAGCGCGCCGCTCTTCCCTCTCCCCTGTGCGGGGGAGGGGATGCACATCGCCGTGGCGACCAACTCGGGGCACCCCGCAGTCGATGCGGCTACCGCGACCCGGCGGTTCATCACGGCGCACGTCAGCGTGGCAGCCGGTCCAGTCCAAGGCCTCCGGCCACCACGAGGGCCGGCACCACCAGGCACTTCACGTCTTCGATCGTCTCGGCCACCGGTCATCTCCGATCTCACCGCTCAGCGGGTCTCGGGAAGTCAGTGCCTGACCTTCGTCTCGCGCTTGTAGCGCGTGATCGCCGACGCGCAGTCGGGGGAGAGCTTCTTCAGGTTGACGCGGAAGCAGGCCTCGACCGCTGGGCCGCCGGGCGGATGCTCGCTGCAATGCTCGAGGTAGTCGCCGGTGCAGTTCAGCTTCAGCACCTCGCGCAGGGGGTTCGTCTGCGCGAGCCCGGCGCCGGGAAGCGCGAACAGGCCGGCGGCGAGGAGGGCGGTGCGGAGGCGGGGCATGGGATGTCCGTGGGAGCCAAGGGTCTGCGCCGTCCGCGGGTGCGATCGAAGACGGCCGATAGGTGCGGACGGGTCGAGTGCCTGACGGATGAACCCGGCGCGAGTCTTAAGATCGGTGATCGGCGCGCGAAATCGAGCGGCCACCGCGCGAGTGCGCGGCTGGCTTCTAAGGAGAGACGCAGGCGTGCTTCAAGGCAAGCGCGCGCGAAAGCCGTCCGGGCGGACGCACAGCCGAAAGATTCGGACGCCGCGATAATCCAGCCGCCCAGCCTCGGCGGTCAGCCGGCGTCCGGCACCTGGAAGCGTCGGCAGAGGTCCTCGAACTCTTGAGCGGTGCCGTAGCGGATGCGGATCTCACCGGCCTCGGGCGACTTCGCCTTGAGGGTCACGCCGAGGCCCAGCGCCAGGGCGAGGCGGCTCTCCAACGAGCGCACCTCGGCGGTCTTCTCTGTCAGGCCTCGAGGTCGGCCAGGACGCGGCACGTCGTCGGCCTGCTGCTCGGAGGCCGCGATCGCCTCGACATCGCGCACCGTCAGCCCTTCCTCGACGATGCGCTTGGCCACCAGCTCGGGCGCGCGCACGCCGAGGAGCGCGCGGGCATGGCCGGCGGTGATCTCGGCCGCGACCAGACGCTCCTGCACCTTCGCCGGCAGGTTGAGCAGGCGCAGGGTGTTGGCGAGATGGCTACGGCTCTTGCCCAGGATCTCGGCCAGTTCGCGCTGGGTGTAGGAGAACTCGCTCATCAGGCGCTCGTAGCCCGAGGCCTCCTCGATGGCGTTGAGGTCGGCGCGCTGGATGTTCTCCAGGATGGCGAATTCGAGGGAGGCGCGGTCGTCGATCTCGACCACGACCACCGGCACCTCGTCATGCCCGGCGCGCTGGGCGGCGCGCCAGCGGCGCTCGCCGGCCACGATCTCGAACGTGCCCGGCACTTCGCCGAGCGCCCGCACCACGATCGGTTGGATGATGCCGCGCATGCGGATCGAGGCGGCGAGCTCGTCGAGGTCGGCCTCGCTGAAGCTGCGGCGTGGGTTGCGCGGGTTCGGCCGTAGGAACTCGACAGCGACCTTGCGCTGGGGCTGCACCTTGCCCGCATCGTTGCCCGCATCGCCGAAATCGCCGATCAGGGCCGCGAGTCCACGCCCCAGCCGGGGCCGTGCCACCTCGTCCGCCATTCCGCTCACCCATTCACTCCGTTACGCACGCTTCGTACTCGTCTTCGCAAAACCCCACCCACGCCCCTCATCCTGAGGTGGCGGAGCGCAGCGGAGCCCGCGAAGGAGACTTCCAGGGATCGCCCGCCGCCTGGAGTTCTCCTTCGAGGCCCGCTCGCGCGGGCACCTCAGGATGAGGTCGCCGAATGGGACAGGCACTTCCCCTCAAGCCGCAGCCGGCACCCGGCCCTCGCGCTGAATCACCTCAGAGGCGAGCCGCAGGTAGGCCTGCGAACCCGCGCATTTCAGATCGTACAGCAGCACGGGCTTGCCGTGCGAGGGCGCCTCCGACACGCGGACGTTGCGGGGGATCATGGTCTCGTAGACCTTCTCGCCCATGAAGCCGCGGACATCCGCCACCACCTGCGTCGACAGGTTGTTGCGTGGATCGAACATCGTCAGCACGATGCCCTGGATCGTCAGCTTCGGGTTCAGCGCACCGCGCACCTGCTCGACGGTGCGCAGCAGCTGGCTCAGGCCTTCCAGCGCGAAGAACTCGCATTGCAGCGGCACCAGCACGGCGTCGGCCGCGGCGAGCGCGTTGATGGTCAGCAGGTTCAGCGAGGGCGGGCAGTCAATCAGCACGTAGCTGACGTCGCGCGTGGTTTTCGAATCGCGAAGGCCCTTCAGCACGTTGCGCAGGCGGTGCGCCCGGTCGGGCAGCGAAGCCAGCTCCAGCTCCAGCCCGAGCAGGTCCATGGTCGAGGGCGCCACCGACAGCCGCGGCACGGCGGTCGGCACCACCGCCTGCGCCAGCGAAGCCTCGCCCGCCATCACCTCGTAGGTGGAGACGCGGCGCGCCCGGCGGTCGATGCCCAAGCCCGTCGAGGCGTTCCCCTGCGGGTCGAGGTCGATCACCAGCACCTGTTCGCCGATGGCGGCGAGCGCCGTACCGAGATTGATCGCCGTCGTGGTCTTGCCGACGCCGCCCTTCTGGTTGGCCAACGCCAGCACCCTGAGTGGCCGCGCCGGAGCCTCGGCCGCAGGATTGGGAATCGCGTCGCTTGTCATGGGGGCCTGGCTGACCTGGGCTCTCGGAGTGACGGATCGGTGCGCGTCGCGTATGCGCGACGGATATCGGATCTACGAGCTTTTGGACGCGAGGGCGGTGACGCGGACGATCCGGGCGGGCGACTCGGTTCGGCTCGGGACAAGCTCGTGACCGACTGTCCACCGCGCCGCGGCATCGGTCAATTCCGCAGCAGCCTCGCGACCCTTCGGAAACAGCCCGGTGGTGCCCGTTTTCAACAGCGGCTCGGTCCAGGCGAGAAGTTGGTCAAGGGGGGCGAGTGCCCGGGCGCAGACCACGTCGACCCCGCGATGATCGCTGATCACAGCCTCGATCCGGGCATTGTGTACCCGCACCGACGCACCGGTGACCCGCGCCGCCTCGGTGAGGAAGGCGCATTTGCGCGCGTTGCTCTCGACCAAATCCACACGGATGCCTGGCGGCCCGGCGATCGCCAGGATCAACCCTGGAATGCCGGCGCCGGACCCGAGATCGAGCCACGTGCGCGCCGCCGGCATCAAATCGAGCAGCTGCAGCGCGTCGGCGATGTGCCGCGTCCAGACCTCGGCCAGCGTCGCCGGCCCGACGAGGTTCTTGATCGTCTGCCAGCGCACCAGCTGCGCCACGTAAAGATCGAGCTTTTGCGCTGTTTCACGTGAAACATCCGCCGTGGCGAGGACGCTGTCGCGATCGTTCGAGCCTTCCATCAGGCGCCCACACCGGTCGTATCGCCCCGCCGCGCGTGCGCCGCCAGCAACGTCAGTGCCGCCGGGGTGACACCTTCGATCCGCGCCGCCTGGCCCAACGTGCCAGGCCGCACGGTCTCGAGCTTGATCCGCATCTCGTTGGAGAGCCCGGCGATCCGTCCGTAATCGAGGCGCACGGGCAGACGCACCGCCTCGTCGCGCCGGAAGGCGGCGATGTCGGCGTTCTGGCGGTCGAGGTAGACGGCGTAGGTGGCGTCCGTTTGGAGCCGTTCGGCGATGCGCGGGGAGACGGCGTTCAGCTCGGGCCAGACCGCCGCGAGCCGGGGCCAGTCGAGATCAGGGTAGGACAGGAGCTGGAACGCGTTGCGGCGGATGCCGTCCTGGTTGAGCGCGACGCCGTAACATTGCGCCTGGGTCGGCGTCAGGCTCAATGCGTCGAGCCGAGCCCGCACGGCCGAGAGTTCGGCCTGCGAGGCGGAGAAGTGCGCCGCCCGCCGGGTCCCGACGCAGCCAAGCGCCTGCCCACGCGGGGTCAGCCGCTCGTCGGCGTTGTCTACCCGCAGGGAGAGGCGATACTCCGAGCGCGAGGTGAACATGCGGTAGGGCTCGCTTACCCCATGGGTGACGAGGTCGTCGATCATCACGCCGAGATAGGATTCCGCCCGGTCGAAAGTCGTGACCGCTGCGCCCCCGGCAATCCGCGCGGCATTGATCCCGGCAACCAGCCCCTGCCCCGCCGCCTCCTCGTAGCCGGTGGTGCCGTTGATCTGTCCGGCGAGCAGCAGGCCCGGCAGGCGCTTGGCTTGAAGCCCGGCATCGAGCTCGCGCGGGTCGACATAATCGTACTCGATGGCGTAGCCCGGCCGCAGGATCCGCGCCGCCTCCAAGCCCGGGATCAGCGCGATGAGCCGATGCTGCACGGCCTCCGGCAGCGCGGTCGAAATGCCGTTCGGGTAGATCGTCGGGTCGTCGAGCCCCTCCGGCTCCAGGAAGATCTGATGGCCCTCGCGATCGCCAAAGCGTACCACCTTGTCCTCGATCGAGGGGCAGTAGCGCGGGCCGCGGCTGCTGATCCCCCCGGAATACATTGGCGATAGGTGCAGGTTGTCGCGGATCAGGTCATGGACGGCTTGCGTCGTGCGGGTGATGCCGCAGCGAATCTGCGGGTTGGTGATCCGATCGGTCAGCGCAGAGAACGGCACAGGCTCGGCGTCGGCCTCCTGCATCTCCATGGCCGACCAGTCGATCGTGCGGCCATCCAGCCGCGGCGGCGTACCGGTCTTCAGGCGGCCGAGCCGGAAGCCGAGACGGTCCAGGGTCTGCGCCAGCCCAATTGCCGGCGCCTCGCCGACGCGGCCAGCCGGAATCTGGACCGGGCCGATATGGATCAGCCCGCGCAGGAACGTGCCGGTGGTGAGCACCACCGCGCCGCAGCGGAGCCGCCGCCCGTCACCGAGAACGATGCCGGCGACGCGGCCGTCGCGAGCCGTCAGATCCTCGCAAGCGCCCGCGAGCACCGTCAAGTTTTCGGTTTCGGCTACCGCCGCCTGCATCGCCGACGCGTAGAGCTTCCGGTCGGCCTGGGTGCGGGGGCCACGCACCGCCGGCCCCTTTCTCCGATTCAGCAGCCTGAACTGGATGCCGGCCGCATCCGCCACTCGGCCCATCAGGCCGTCGAGGGCATCCACCTCGCGCACGAGATGGCCCTTGCCGAGGCCGCCGATCGCCGGGTTGCAGGACATCGCGCCGACGGTCGCCGCATCGTGGGTCACGAGCGCCGTGCGGGCGCCGCACCGCGCGGCGGCGGCCGCCGCCTCGACGCCGGCATGGCCGCCGCCGACGACGACGACATCGAAAGCCTGTGGAAACGTTTCGGGCATCCCCGGGATGTGCCGCCACCCCGCGAAAAGGTCAATCACCCGCCCCTCACAGGCGCTCCTCCGAGCGGAGCTTGCCTTCCTCGTGAGCAATCTGCTCGCGTGCTCGGCATTTTTGACTACATTTTCAAAGTCACCATCAAATGCAGGACTGTCGTTTTCAATCCGGACACTGCGGATCGCCCGGCCTCAGAGTAATTTCGCACTATCGGGTCATACGAAAACTCTTGCGACTCACTGGTCTGCATGGCATCGAGAATCTGTGAACGATTTATGAACGGACAACGGCGTCCGTCCCGGCCACCCGGGATTTCGTGACATCGCGGACCTCGCTCGCACGGGTGAGGGCGACCAACGAGGATCAAGACGATGCACATCATCGCTATCGGCCTGGGTGCACTCTGCTGCGCCGGCGGCGCGCTCGCTCACTTCACCGACCCGAGCCAACGCAAGGAAGGCGCCCTGGGCTTGGCCGGCTTCGGCTTCCTGCTGACGGGGATGTTTCTCACCCGCTCATAAGGCGGGGCAGGTTTTCACGTGAAACATTGCGGGCTTTGGTCGGCGGTACCCGTGCCGATCCTTCACAGATCCGCCCGCCACCGCTGTCACGCATCTCACCGCGTATCGAGAAAGAGGCGCGGGTCCACTCTCCCGTCCGGGAGAGGGGCAGGGTAAGGGGTGCGACCTCTTCGGAGAATTCTGTCCCCTCACCCTAACCCTCTCCCGAACGGGAGCGGGAGCCGCCGCCCGCTGCACGTGACCACTCGGTGATGAAGCCATCGGCTATTTCCCAATGCAGAACCCCGAAAAAAGGCGGTCGAGCACCTCTTCGATGCCGACCTGGCCGCCGACCTCACCGAGCGCGCGTACGGCCAAGCGTAGGTCCTCGGCGACCAGTTCCGGCATCCCGGTGGCGGCGGGCAGGCGGTCGAGGTGGGCGACGCAGCGCTCCAGCGCGTCGCGGTGACGCTCGCGGGTAACGAGGGCGTCGCCGCCGCCGAGCGCCACCTCGGCCTCTGCTGTGATCGCGTCGAGCAGGAGCAGAAGCCCCTGCCCCGTCAGCGCCGAAACAGCGAGGTCGGCACCCGGCGCCGCATCCAGGTCGGCCTTCGTTCGCACGCAAAGGACACGGCTCGTTCCTGAGACTTCCTCAGAAGCAGCACCCGGCGGGACCAGCATCAACACGAGGTCGGCCTCGGCCATCCGCCGGCGGGTTCGCGCAATGCCCTCGGCTTCGACGGGGTCGCTCGTCTCGCGCAAGCCCGCCGTGTCGACGAGCATTACCGGCAATCCGCCAAGATCGAGCCGCACCTCGATCGCATCACGGGTGGTGCCGGGCACCGGTGAGACGATGGCGGCGTCGCGTCGGCTGATAGCGTTGAGCAGGGTCGACTTGCCGGCATTCGGTGGGCCCGCGAGCACCACCTGAAACCCCTCGCGCAGGCGCTCGCCGCGCCGTCCGTCGGCGAGTGCGGCTGAGATGGCAGTACGGAGCCGGGCGGCTCGGGCGAGCACGGCTCGGTCGAGCACGGCATCGTCGATGTCGCCCTCGTCGGCGAAGTCGAGGGCCGCCTCGGTGGCGGCGAGGCAGTCGATCGCCTCCTCCCGCCACGCGGAGACCTGGCGCCCGAGGGCGCCGTCGAGCTGACGCAGGGCCTGGAGGCGCTGGGCTTCGGTGTCCGCTTCGATCAGGTCGGCGACACCCTCGGCCTCGGTGAGATCCATCCGGCCGTTGAGCACGGCGCGCCGGGTGAAGGCCCCCGCCTCCGCCGCGCGGCAGCCAGGGAAGGCGGTGAGCGCGCGGATCACCCCCGCCCGCACCGCGACGCCGCCGTGCAGGTGTAGCTCGGCCATGTCCTCGCCGGTGACCGTGTCAGGTCCGGGCATCCAGGCGACCATCCCCTTGTCGAGCATCATGCCGTCGGCCGGATCACGCAGCGTGCGGAGCGAAAGCCGGCGCGGAGTCGGCAGGGTACCCGCAAGCGCGACGAGCACACCCGCCGCGGCCGGCCCGCTGATGCGGATCACCGCGATGGCGGCACGGCCGAAGCCGGAGGCCGGCGCGAACAGGGTGCTGGAATCGTGCATCGGGCTCCGTCCTGGTTCGTCGGCCTTCGCCGACACGCGGGCGCCGCCGGCTGAACCGGAAACGCGCCGCCGACGGATTGGGCTTGCCTCGACGGAGGGTGATGCGCAAACCGGGCGCCCGCGAAGCGCAGCTAGGGATGATGACGCCATGGTTCATACCCGTCGCACCGTCGTCGCCGGCTTGGCACTGGCGGCACCCGCCCTCGCCACCCGCGCGGAGGCCCGATTTGCGTCGGCCGCCGCCCGGATCGCGGCGGTCGAGGCGCGGCTCGGCGGGCGGGTCGGCGTCGCGTTCCGGGATGCCCCGGGCGTGTTCCTCGGCCACCGTGCGGGCGAGGCGTTTGCGATGTGCAGCACCTTCAAGGTTCTCGCCGCGGCTGCGATCCTGGCGCGCGCCGCAGCTGGCGCCGAAACCCTGGATCGCCGCATCGCCTACGGCGCCGCCGACCTGCAAAGCTACGGCCCGGTGACGCGCGCCGCCCTCGCGAATGCGGGCGGCGCGCGCGCGGAGCTGAGCGTCGAGGCCCTCTGCGCCGCCGCGATCGTATGGAGCGACAACACGGCGGCGAACCTCCTGCTCGACGCCCTCGGCGGTCCTGCCGCGCTCACCGCCTGGCTGCGCGGGCAGGGAGATGCGGTGACGCGCCTGGACCGGACCGAGCCGACCTTGAACACCGCGCTGCCGGGGGATCCGCGCGACACCACGAGCCCGTCCGCGATCACAGGCACCCTAGAACGCTGCCTCCTCGGCGATGTGCTGACCCCGCCGCACCGCGCGCGGTTGGAAGGCTGGATGGTCACGTGCGAGACCAGCCGAACGAAGCTCCGCGCCGGCCTTCCGCTCGATTGGACGGTCGGCGACAAGACCGGAAGCGGCGACAACGCCACGTCGAACGTCGTGGCGATCCTGCATCCGCCCGGGCGTCCGCCGATCGTCGCCGGTCTCTTCCTGACCGGCTCGGAGGCGCCGCCGGCGACGCGCGACGCGGCCCATGCCGAGATCGGCCGCATCCTCGTGGAGGCGTTGTGATGGCGAAAGCGACGCCGCGGGCGACCCCCGCCTCCCGCGCCCTGGACAAGGCCGGCATCGCCTACGCGATGGTGGCCTACGCCTACGACGCGGAGGCCCCCCGCATCGGTCTTCAAGCTGCCGACGCGCTCGGCGTCGAGCCGGGCTGCATCCTGAAGACCCTGATGGCTGCGGTCGACGGCCAACCGGTCTGCCTGCTCGTCGCCTCGGACAAGGAGGTGGCGATGAAGCGGGTCGCCTCCGCGATGGGCGGCAAGGCGGCGGCGATGCTGAAGCCGCCGGAGGCCGAGCGGATCACCGGCTACCATGTCGGCGGCATCAGCCCGTTCGGCGCCAAGCGTCGGGTGCCGGTGCTGATCGACGAAGGTTCGCTGGCGGACCGACCGGAGATCCACGTCAACGGCGGCGGACGCGGCCTGCAGCTGCGTCTCGCGACCACCGACTTGGTCGCCGCGCTGCAGGCGCAGGTGGTCGTGCTGGCCGAGCAGTAACGTTCGATTCACCTTAACGGCCGATAGTCGCGTCGCGCGCCCGAACGCCGCGAAACGGGACCTGAGGGGACGACGGGCGCATGCGCGCGACATGGATGATCCCGGCCCTCGCCTGCGGTCTCGCCGCCGTGCCGGCGAATGCGGCCGACCTGTTCGGCGCCGAGCCTGCGCCGACCTACGACCTGCCGAGCAACGCACCGCGCTACTTCCCCCGCGGCGACGGCAGCGACAACGTCCTGCAGGCTCGCCCCCTGCCCGTGCGTCGCACCGGCTGCCTGCCGCGCCGCGTGCCGGTGCCGACCAACGCTCCCGACGACCCGAGCTACGTCGGATCGACCTACGGCCTGTCGAAGCCGAGCTATTACGGCTTCACGCCGCCGCTGGGCGTCGACGATCCGTTCGGCCGGCCGCTGCTGCCGTATTGCCGGTGACGGCGATCGCAGACCTCGTCCGCTAGGGTTCTCGGTGAGTCGACGGATCTCGACAAATCGACGGGCGATGCTGGCATGCCGGGGAGAGGCAGCTTAAGGCAGCGTCCGCCGACCTCGCCGGAGCCGCCCATGCCCTCTCGATCCACCGCCGACACGCGGGCCATCTCCGATCCCGCCGCCCTGCGGGAAACGGTCGCGGCATGGCGGGCGAAAGGGGAGCGCGTCGTGCTGGTGCCCACCATGGGGGCGCTACATCGCGGCCATCTCGCGCTGGTCGCCCATGCGCGAACGCTGGGCGCGCGCGTGGTGGCGAGCATCTTCGTCAACCCGACCCAGTTCGGCCCGACCGAGGATTTCGCCCGCTATCCGCGCGACGCCGCGAGCGACCTCGCGCTGCTCGGCGAGGCGGGAACGGACCTGGCCTGGATGCCGGAGGCCGGCACGATGTACCCGCCCGGCTTCGCCACGCAGATCACGGTCGGTAGCCTCACCGAGGGCCTGTGCGGCGCGTTCCGGCCCGGCCACTTCTCCGGCGTCGCCACGGTGGTGACGAAGCTCCTCAACCAGGTCCGGCCGGACGCCGCCCTGTTCGGCGAGAAGGATTTCCAGCAGTTGCAGGTGATCCGCCGCGCGGTGGCCGACCTCGACATGGGCGTCGCGATCCACGGCATGCCGACGGTCCGCGAGGCGGACGGCCTCGCCCTGTCCTCGCGCAACCGCTACCTCGCGCCCGCGGAGCGGGCGGCCGCGCCGACGCTCCACGCGGTGCTGTCGCGGATCGCGGCGGAGGCGCGGGACGATGCGGAGACGCCGCCCGCCATCGCGAAGGGCATCGCCGCCCTGGAGGCAGCAGGGTTCTCGGTGCAGTACCTTGCGGTCTGCGATGCGCAAACGCTGGCGCCGCTCGCCCGGGTCGACGGCCCTGCCCGCGTGCTCGCCGCCGCCTACCTCGGCAAGACGCGGCTCATCGACAACGTCCCGGTCTGATACGATTTCCGGTGGATTAGCTCGGTGAGCACCGCGCCCGTTTTCCCGGACGGGTGAAGCGTCAGCGGAACCCGATCCGAGACCCAGCAGAAGGCATCGCGAAGCGTCGAAACCTTGCGCCGTTCGGATCGAGCCGCTGACGCGGCCCTCGATGATGCTGGGTCCCGGATCACCTTCCGCTGACGCTCCGGGCGTCCGGGAAAACGTCGCGCCGGCGAAGTCATCGATCGGAAACCGTATGAACGATGGATGCCGAACGAGAGGGCGCAGGCCGTCGACGACCCGCGCCCCCTGCCCTCAAAACCCCTTGGGATGCGCGGCGAAGAAGTCGAGCATGGCGCGCGAGGCGTCGGGCCCCTGCGGGTCGGTGAAGCTGCCAGCCCGGTCCCCACCCGACCAGGCGTGGCCAGCGCCACGAACCCGCCAATCCTCCAGCAACACTCGGCCCGCCGCGTCCGCGTAGCGCGTGCGGGTGTAGGGGCGTCCGTCGCCGTCGAAACGCTCGCGCGCGGGCGTCAGCGCGGCGGCGCCCGCCTGGGCCAGCACTTGGTCGGCGTTGCGGATGCTCACCGTGGTGTCGTCCTCGCCGTGGAAGACGATGGTCGGCACGTGGGCGCCACCGCCGGGGCCGGGCGCGCCCATCTGCATCGCCATCATCGCGGAGCCGACGTCGCGGGCGCAGGAGGCCGCGAGCCCGGAATGCACGCCGACCGCGGCGTAGAGGTCGGGGAAGGCTCGGGCGATGTTGGCCGCCGCCGCCCCGCCTGCCGAGAGCCCGGCGATGAAGACGCGGCTCGGGTCGATCGCATGACCGGCCATGACCGCGCGGGTGAGGCCGGCGATGATGGCGGCCTCGCCGGTCTCGCGGCCCTGGTCGCGCGGCTCGAACCAGTTCCAGCAGCGCTGCGCGTTGGCGCGGCCGGTCTGGACCGGGTAGGCGACGAACAGGCCGTCACGCTCCGCCAGCCGGTTCATGCCGGTGCCGACGGCGAAGTCGTCCGCGGTCTGGTTGCAGCCGTGCAGCATCACCACGAGGGCCGCCGGAACCTGCGGCCGGCTCGGGACGAACAGGCGATACTCGCGCGTCCCCGCCGGTCCGGCAAAGCTCTTGGTGACGACCGAACCTGCGCCCGCGGCGGTCTCGACCGACCGGTCAGGCGTCTGCGGCTTGGCGAAGCCGAAGCCCGGAGCCTGCGGGGCCAAGCCCTTGGGCGTCAGCCCCTTGGCCGCCAACCCCTTCAGCACCGGCGCCAGCCCGCGCACGACGCCGTCCACGGCGGCACGCAGCTTCTCGGGGATCGGGCCGGCGAGCCCGGCTTCGGTCTTCGTCGTAGTCTCGCTTTTCGGCGCGCTCTCGGTCCTGGTGGAGGCCTGGGGCTGCGCCGTCGCCTGCGTCCAGGACGCGGCACGGGGGGGGTCGTCGACGCGCTCGGCGGTCAGGTCGAGGGTCGGCGGCTCGATCGCCTTCGGGGCGTCCCGCGGCGTCGCGAGGCCGCCGAGGCTGCGCTGGATCAGGTCGGTCGCCTCGGCGAGGCGTCCCGCACCGGTGAGCCGGGTCGCCTCCATCATGTCGGCGAAGCGGTCGCGCATCTGCTCGGAAGGATCGGTCATGGGATGTCCTCGGATCGCCGGGGGCGGATCGGAAAGGGCGGGGCAGCTCAGCGCAGCCGGTCGGCCAGGGCGGCGCGGACGGCGGGGCTGGCCTGGAGGCTGCCGAGCACGTCGAGGGAGGCGATCGCCGCACGGGCGAGTTCGGGGGTCACGTCGGCGGCGATGGTGGCGAGGCCGAGCACGCGGATGTCGAGCATCCGCCCCTCGGCCCGTGCCGCCTCGAGGCTCGCCCGGTCGATGTGGCGCAGGCCGAGCTCGACGCTGCGCCGCGCCACCGACTGGCGCGTCACGTCGGCATGCCGCTCGATCTGGTTGCGGATCGCGGTGCGGATGAAGTCGCTGCGGTTCGAGAACAGCCCTTCCGCGACGAGGAGATCGACATGCCCGAGATCGACATGCCCGAGGTTGATCGTGATCTTCTCGCTGTCGGGCTGCCGGGCCGGCACCTTCGCGGTTCTGGGCCGCACCATCGCTTCCATCATCGCTACCATCCCGTCACCATCCCGTCACCATCCGTGTGGATGGCATATGGGAAGCGGTTTTTGCATTGCAATACGATCTTGCGGCGGCGCAGCAAGACGTGATGCGGCGGATCGGTCATGGGGCGGAGGGCCAGCCCCGCAAGGAGCGAGCGCGCGGCTGCGGCTTCGCGGATGCGACCGGGATCTTCCTCGATCGGGTGGTCGCGTGGCAGGACACCCGGACGGACGACGGTGAGATCCGGATGGTCGCGGTCGGCGTCCGGGACGGCACGTTCTACATGGTGGTCTATGGCGACCGGACGACCGAAGCAGGCGCGCCGATCCGTTGGATCATCACCGCATGGCCGTCGCATCGGAAGGAGCGTGCCTTGTGACGAAGATCAGTCTGAGCGAACTCCGCACGCATGCGCCGACGGTCGATCGAGCCAAGCTGGACGCAACCACCGAGGCACAGATCGAGGCGTACCGAAGCGAAGACGGCTACGGCGACCTTCCCGTGCCGGATGTCGCCCGCGTGGTCGAGTCGCCCCAGGCGCTTCGCGTGCGTCTGGGGCTGACGCAGAAGGAAATCGCCGCGGCGTTGCGCATTCCCCTCGGCACCTGGCGCAACTGGGAACAGGGACGCGTCACCCTGGAACCGGCGGCGGCGGCTCTCCTCGTCGTCGTCTCGCGGATGCCCGAAGCCGCCATGGACGCTTTGGGCGGACAATCGGACAGGTCCACCGGGACCTCGTGATCCCCGCGGGCGTGTAAATCGATCGACCATCGTCAGACCGCAGAATCCTCGCCGATGTACTCGGCCCAGATCGCGTTGACGCCGAGGCTTGCGCGGAAGGCGGCGTGGCGCGCGCGCTCGGCGTCGGTGAGGCGGGCGCGGGTGGTGCGGGCAGTGCGGACGACGCTCTCGGCGCCGAAGTCGGCGACCGCTTCGGCCACAGCGCCGGCGCCGAGGTCGAACCCGGTCTGCTTGCCGCCCAGCAGCTCGATGTAGACCTCCGCCAGGATCTGCGCGTCGAGCAAGGCGCCATGCTTGGTGCGGCGGCTGGTATCGATGCCGTAGCGACTGCAGAGGGCGTCGAGGTTTGCCGGCGCGCCGGGATGCTTGCGGCGCGCCATTGGCAGGGTGTCGACCACGCTCTCGAGCACGATCGGCGGCGGCGCCTTCGCCCCGAGCCGGGCGTATTCCATGTTGAGGAAGCCGACGTCGAACGGCGCGTTGTGGATCACCAGGCGGGCGTCGCCGCAGAATGCGACGAGCGCGTCGGCGATCTCCGAGAACAGCGGCTTGTCGGATAGGAACGTGTCGGACAGGCCGTGCACCTTGAAGGCGCCCTCGGAGACCGCCCGTTGCGGGTTGCAGTACTTGTGGAAGGTCCGGCCGGTGGGAATGTGGTTCAGGAGCTCGACCGCGCCGACCTCGATCAGCCGGTCGCCGGTCTTGGGATCGATGCCGGTGGTC
Source organism: Methylobacterium sp. WL8 (assembly GCF_008040045.1). Classification (NCBI taxonomy): domain Bacteria; kingdom Pseudomonadati; phylum Pseudomonadota; class Alphaproteobacteria; order Hyphomicrobiales; family Methylobacteriaceae; genus Methylobacterium; species Methylobacterium sp. WL8. Next base: position 14,105 of record NZ_VRVF01000036.1, read on the forward strand.
TCGGTGTCGAGGACGATCTCGCGTACGACGTCGTGCATGATGTTCGGTCCCGAACGCTTCCCCGCTTCGCCTACCCAATTAGCCTGCGCCGGTTAACCCGCGCCTTCAACGCCGCCGCAGGCGGACGTAGAGCGCGCCGGCGCCGCCGTGGTGGCGGGCGGCCTCCTCGAAGCCGAGCACGATCGGGCGCAGGTCCGCGCCGCGCAACCAGTGCGGCACCGAGCGGCGCAGCACGCCGCGCTCCGCGTAGGCGTCTTCGCCGCCTTTGCCGGTCACGACCAGCACCCGCGCGTGGCCGGCGGCCCGCGCCCGCATCAGGAAGCCGACCAACGCCGCATGGGCCTCGGCCTGGTAGAGCCCGTGCAGGTCGATCCGACCCTCGATCGCCAGCAGGCCGCGGCTGATCCGCTGCCGCTCGCGACGCTCCAGCCCGGGCGGGGCGGGGGCTGGGACGAAGGCCGGGCGGACCGGCGCGGCCGGGGCCGGCGGCGCGCCCGCGCCGAGCCGGACCACGCGCTTCACCGGCTTCGCCGGCGCGACCACGGCGACCGGGCCGGGGATGGCAACCGGCATCGCCGGCACGGGCTTCGGTGCAGGCGCCGGCTTCCTGGCGATGCCCTTAGCCGGCGAATTCTTCGCCGTGGCCTTCGCGGCGGGCGTGGCGTCCACGGCGGCTAGCTTGGGCTTGCGCAGCGTCACGCGGGCACGCAGCGGGGTGATCAGCTTGGCGATCTCCCCCCACAGATGCGCATCCTCGCGGGACAGCGCCCGCGGCCGACGCGGCGGTTTCATGCCGGAACTCTGCGAAGGAGTTGGGACATGCAGCCGCCGAGGAGCCTGCGCGATCCTGTCTCGCGAGGTCCCGTCGTCCAGGTCACCGTGATCGGAGCCGAAGGGGTCGATCCTGATCCAACCCCCTCCCCGTCATCCCGGGGCTGCGCAGCAGAGCCCGGGATCCAGAGCCGCCGACGTGCCAGGCTGGACAACGACCTGGGGTTCTGGATTCCGGGCTCGCCTTCGGCGCCCCGGAATGACGGGGAGGGGCCGAAAACCGGATTTGCGCGGTCGGTCAGCGGGAGCGGGCCGAGGCGCGCATCGGTGGGTGCCTGCGAACCATCGATAAGCCCGCTCATGGCGCGGCCGGCTTCGGCAGCAGCACGATGAATCCGGGCTTGGTGTGGAGGTCGCCTGCCGCGACGCCGGCGGCCGCGCCGGTGCCGACGTAGAGGTCGCCGCGGGCCGGGCCGAGGATGGCCGAGCCGGTGTCGGCCGCGATCACGAGGTGCCCGCTGCCTGGCTGTCCCGGCAGCTTGCCGTCCAGCCAGAACGGCAGCCCGTAGCGCCACAGGCCGCTGTCGACAGCCATGCTGCGGCCGGGGCTCAAGGGTGCGCCGGCCGCACCCGGCGGACCCAGGGCCGCATCGACGACGGGCTCGATGCGGAAGAAGATGTAGGAGGCGTTCATCCGCATCAGGCGGCGGGCGTGGTCCGGGTGCGTGCGCAGCCACGCGGTCCAGCGGGCGAGGCTGAGGTCGTTCAACGCCAAGTGCCCCTCCCCCACCAGCAGCTTGCCGATGGAGGTGTAGGGCCGGCCGTTCTTGCCGTCGTAGAGCACGCGGATCGCCGTGCCGTCGGGCAGGCGGACGCGGCCCGAGCCCTGCACCTGCAGCACGAACAGGTCGACGGCGTCGCGCAGCCACAGCAGCGGATGGGTGCGGGCGGCGATCGCCCCATCCTCGATCGCGGCGCGGTCGGGATAGGGCTCGAACCCGGCCTCCCCCTGCCGCCCGGCGCGAAGAGCCGGATCGAGGCCGGGACGGGTCTCGCCGGGGCCGAGGGTCACGAGGTCGTCGGGACGGGCGAGCACGGCTGCCGTGTAGCCGGGGCCGGGGGTCAGCGATCCGTCGAGCTGCGGCTCGAAGTAGCCGGTGAGGAACCCGGCCCTGCGCTCGGGCTCGGTGCCGTCTGCCGGGCGCACGACCCGGTAGGCGGAGAACCGCTCGCGGAAGAAGCCCTTCGCCTGATCCGGTGCGAGGGCGGCGGCGGCCGTGCAGGCGGCGGCGAGGTCGGCAGGATAGCCCGCGACGCCGGCGGCCTGCGGCGGGTTGGGGCCGGGCGCGGCGCAGGTCCGCCGGAAGGCCTCGAACGCGGCCCGCGTCTCGTCCGCCTGCCAGCCGGGCAGGGCGGCAAGCTCCACCGGCTCCAGCACGGCGTTGCCGACGCGCAGCGGCTCGGCGGTGGCCGGGGCGATCCCTGAAACGAGAGCGACCGCAGCGCGGAACGCTGCGGTCGGGCGGGGGAGGCGTCGGAGTGCCATAGGTCGGGAACGATCGGTTGCGTGGACGGCCTCAGGCGCCCGCCTCGGTGGCGACGAGCTGCCAGTTCGGGTCGCGGGTGCCGAGCGTGCGGGCGAAGGTCCAGACGTCGGGCACCTCGACCACTGCCTCGGCGCTGCCGTCCACCACGACGCCGTCGGCGTTGCGGGTGGCGGTGATGAGGTTCGAGAGGAACCGCACCGTCACCTGCGCGACGCGGTTCTTCACGTCGACGGCGACGATCTCGGCCTTGTCGATCGAGACGAAGGTGGTCTCCACCGTCTGGCGGTTCTTCTCGCGCTCGGCGATGGCGCGCTCGAACGCGTCGCCGACCTCGCGGGAGAGCAAGGACTTCAGGGTCTTCCGGTCGCCCTTGGCGAAGGCGATCATGATCGCCTCGTAGGCGCCCTTGGCCCCTTCGAGGAAGGCGCGCGGCTCGAAGCCGGGCTCGGCCTGGACGATCGCTTCCAGGCCGCGGGCCACCGCCGAGCCCGGCTCGGCGATGCCGCGCCAGTCGCGCGCCTGGGTCTCGGCGTTGCGCTCGGGGAGCGCCCGGTCGGCGCCCGGCAGGCGCACGACGTTGTCGCCCTCGCTGCGGCCGGGCTGGGGCTCGGTGCGGCTGCGGTCCACCGGCTTGAACGGTGCGCGCTCGGTGCCGGTCTTCTGCCCGAGGACCGAGCGCAGCCGCCAGATCACGAAGACGGCGAGCGCCAGGAAGATGATCGTCGTCACGTCGAAGCTGTCCTGCATCACCGATCCGATGGTGGCCGCCGTGGAGCCCGGACCGCGGCCGCAGCCTTGGCCCGTGCGCGCGGCTGACGGGAAATCCGAGAGGGGTCGCACGCGAGTCCGGTCATGCCGCACGAATCCGCCGCGGGCGTGGCCGGCCTCGCGGAGAACGCGCCGCGTCCCCCTTTGCATAGGGGGCAATGGGCATATGGGGCAATGCGCCGGCCGGTTCCAGGCGGCATCGCGGGGGATCGCACCGGCCGCGTCGTCGCGCCGGGCCGGGGCTCACCGGACGGCGACCGTCTACGGAGACCCCGCGCTGCATCCGCGGCTGCCGGCGCCTCGCTTGTCCACCGGGGGCGGGCATGTTAGCCGCCGGGCCTCTGCTGAACGACCGCGCGACCACACGGGCAAGGCGGTCACCCCTAGCCATCGGCCCGCGGCCGGTGTTCGATCTTTCGAGAAGGATGACCCGCCATGGCCGATTCCCCCGCACCGAACGGCAACGGTCAGGCCGACGAGGCCCCCGCGATCAACGCGCTCGCGCAGTACACCAAGGACCTGTCCTTCGAGAACCCGAACGCCCCGCGCTCGCTCCAGCCCCAGGACGGCCAGGGTCCGCAGATCAGCATCCAGGTCAACGTCAACGCGCAGCAGCTCGCCGAGGCCGACTTCGAGGTCGAGTTGACGCTGGAGGGCGACGCCAAGATCAACGGCGACGTGCTGTTCGCCTTCGACCTGAAGTATGCCGGCGTGTTCCGCATGCGCAACATCCCGCAGGACCAGGTCCACCCGGCGGTGATGATCGAGTGCCCGCGCCTGCTGTTCCCGTTCGCCCGCCAGATCGTGGCCGAGGCTGTGCGCAACGGCGGATTCCCGCCGCTCTACATCGATCCGATCGACTTCGTCGGCCTCTACCGCCAGAAGGCGATGGAAGCGCAGGGCGGCGCCGAGGCGACCGGCCCGCTCGCCTCCTGATTTCGATTCCACTCGGGGGCTTAAGCCCCCGCCCCGACGACAGCCCGGCCGTTCGCGCGGACGGGCTGTTTCGTTTTCACGGTAAACGCCGCATCCTGCGCCGACCGACAACCGAGCCGGACGACGATCGATGACGACCGAGTGCGAGGAACCGCTGTCGCTGGACGACCTGATCACCTCGGATCCCGGCATACTCGGTGGGCGCCGCGTCTTCCGGCGGACGCGCGTCCCCGTCGAGGTGGTGTTCGAGAACCTGGCGGACGGGTTGTCGATCGGAGACATCCTCGAGGACTATCCGACGCTCGACCGTGGCGACGTCGTGCAGGTCCTGCAGCTCGCATCGGCCGGTCTGGCGGCGCCGAAGGCCGCATGAAGGTCGTGCTGGACGAGGGCGTGCCGCGGAGCTTGGCCGGCGCGCTCCGTGCCCTCGGTCTCGACGCCGCCGCGTTCGATCCGACCTGGATCGGCCTGCGGAACGGCGTGCTCCTTCGCCGCGTGGAGGCGGCGGGCTATTCGGTGCTGCTCACCAACGACAAGAACATGGCCTTCCAACAGAGCCTGAAGGGCGCTGCCGTCGCCGTCGTCGCCCTGCCGTTGAACCGCAGAGGCGTCGTGCTGGCACGGGCCGCCGACATCGCCGAGACGATCCGCCGGGCCTCCCCGGGGCGGCACCTTCTGATGAACCTCGACGGCACGCGCACGGTGCGCGGCTTCGAAGGCGACACCCTCGTCGTGGCCGACCTGCCGCCGGTTCCGACCTTCAAGGGATGAGCCCTCAGCGCGCCGCGCCGCGATACGCCGCTGCCAGCGTCCGCAAGGCCGCGGCGGCGCGCGGGTCCGGCGCCCGGACGTGCAGCACGATCCGGGTGAGCGGCAGGGCCGGCAGCCCGAACGCGGCGCCGACGTCGCGGGCGCCGGCCGGCGCAACGCTCGGGGCTAGCGCCGCAACCGCGAGCCCGGCCCCGACCGCGGCGCCGACGGCGAGGACGCCGCCGCCGACGAAAGTCTCGCACCAGGGCAGGTCGGCCGCGTCGAGGGCGCGGAGCGCCGCCGCCCGGACGTTGCAGGGGCCGGCCAGCGTCGCCATCGGCAGGGGCGCGCCGGGCTCGAACCGGAAGCCGGGGGCGGCGAACCATGCGAGGTGCTCCTCGGCCAGCACCGTTCCGCCCGCATCGGTCGGGTCCTCGCTTCGGACGATCGCCGCGTCGAGCTCGCCCGCATCGAACAGGCGCATCAGGTCGCGCGAGGAGGCGATCCGCACCTCGACGACGAGGCCCGAACCGGCAAGCCCGAGCCGGTGCAGCAGCGCGGGCAGGTCCGGGCCGGCGACGTGGTCGCTGATCCCGAGGACCAGACGGGCAGGGGGCGCCGCGACGAGGTCGGCCATCGCCCGGTCGTGGGCGGCGAGCAGGCCGCGGGCCGCGGGCAGGAAGCACTCGCCTTGCGCCGAGGCCCGGACGTTGCGCGGCGTGCGATCGACGAGGCGGCAGCCGAGCCGGTCCTCCAGCCGCTTGAGCCGCAGGCTGATCCCGGCCTGCGAGGTCTCCAGCGCCTCGGCGGCGCGGGTGAAGCTCGCCAGGTCCACGGTGAGCACGAAGGCCTGAACGCTGTCTATGTCGAGCGGGCGGGGCGGCATCACAACGATCCGTTATGGCAGATATAGCAGAGCATATCTTTCCGTTATCACGACGCGACGCAATCCTGTCCTCGCTCCGAAACGAGGACCCTGCCATGCCCCTGACCCGCATCTCGATTCGCGCCGGCAAGAGCCCGGCCTTCCACGCGGCGCTCGCGGCCGGCCTCTATGCGGCGATGCGCGAGACCTTCGCGGTGCCCGAGGACGACCAGTTCACCGTGATCCATGAGCACGCCGCCTCGGCCTTCATCTACGATCCGAATTACCTCGGCATCGCGCGGGACGACGACCTCGTGATGATCCAGATCATCGCCAACGACACCCGCGACACCGCGCAGAAGCGGGCGCTCTACGCGGCCATCGCCCGCAACCTCGGGCGGGATCCGGGCGTGAAGCCCGGCAACGTGCTCGTGACCCTCGTCGAGGTCTCACGCGAAAACTGGTCGCTCGGCGACGGGCTGATGAGCTACGGCCCGCCGGCGTGACGATCCGGCGCGGCGACGCGGGGTGAGCCTGTGCGCGTCTCGGCGGGTTCACGAGGGGACGCCGCCCGCGCCCCGCCGACAGGTCGCGGCCCCACCGAAAGGACCACCATGCCCGACACGCCCTCGCCCAACGCTGCCTCCCAACGCCCCGAGCCGCCCTTCGAGGCCAAGCCGATCCCCTATCCCGGCCGCTCGTCCGAGATGCAGCCGCCGCCCGATCACGGCGAGCACAGCTACGTCGGCTCCGGTCAGCTCGCCGGCAAGGTCGCGCTGATCACCGGGGGCGATTCCGGCATCGGCCGCGCGGTGGCGATCGCCTACGCCCGCGAGGGCGCCGACGTGGCCTTGGCCTATCTCGACGAGCACGACGACGCCCAGGACACCGCCGCCTGGATCGAAAAGGCCGGCCGGCGCGCGCTGCTCCTGCCGGGCGACGTCTCGGATGCCGGCCACTGCGCGGCGCTGGTGGAGCGGACGGTCGCGGAATTCGGCAAGCTCGACGTGTTCGTCAACAACGCCGCGGTGCAGGTGCTGGCCGACGACATCGAGGGTATCGAGATCGCCGACTGGGACCGGCAATACGCCGTCAACGTCCACGCGATGTTCTACATCCTCAAGGCCGCCTCGCCGCACCTGAAGCCCGGCGCCTCGATCATCGCCACCGCGTCGGTGAACGCCAAGAACCCGGTCGAGCAGCAGCTCGCCTATTCCTCGACCAAGGCGGCGCTCTGCAACATGGTGGCGAACCTCGCCAAGATCCTGGGCAAGCGCGGCATCCGCGCCAACGCGGTGCTGCCCGGCCCGATCTGGACGCCGCTGATCCCGGCGACGATGTACACCAGCCAGGTCGAGAGCTTCGGCTCGATGACGCCGGCCGGGCGCCCCGGACAGCCGGCCGAGGTGGCGCCGCCCTACGTGATGCTGGCCTCGGACGCGGCCAGCTACATCAACGGCGCGATGATCGCGGTGACGGGCGGCATGGTCACCATCTGAGACCGTCTCCGAGCCGTCGCCGGGCGGCCGGTTTCGGCCTCGACCGAATGCCGGGCCGCTATCGGTCGGCCGCCTGCCCACGCGCTGCGGTATGCTCACATCTCATCTCGGCCTCGGACGACCTGCGGGTTCCCCCCTTTCCCCGCGGGCGGGGAGAGGCCCGCACGGACCTCGTCGTCCGTGCGAGGAGCGGAGGTGCAGCCGAAGCGGCGGTGAGGGGGTGCGAACGGATGAGCCTCCTTCGGATCAGCCCCCTCACCGTCGGCTGCCGCCTCGCTTTGCCGACGACGAGGTCGGCAAAGCCCTTTCCCCGCGCGCGGGGAAAGGGGATGCGCGTAGGGCGAACCGCCAGAAGCGGGGACGTGTGAATCCCGCAGCGCGATGCGGGGGGAGGGCGGCCGGCGCGGGCGTTCGGATCGTCAGGCGCGCCTCAGGCAGCCCGCACGGTGTCGAGGAAGCGCGCGACCTCGACGCCGAGGTGCTCGGATTGGCGCGACAGCTCGGAGGCGGCGCCCAGGACCTGCGTCGCCGCAGCCCCCGTCTCCTCGGAGGCCTGCGCCACGCCGGCGATGTTGCTGGTGACCTCCGCGCTTGATCTCGGCCTGCCCGGCGGTCTTCTGCGCCACCATCGCCTTGATGCCCTCCACCGCCTTGCCGACGGCACCGATCTCGTCGCCGTGACGCGCCTCGACGATCTCGGCCTCGGTATCGCCCTTGGCCATGCGCTGCAGCACGGCCACCAGGCTGCCCATCGGCCGCGTAAGGCCGAACACGACGATCAGGGAGGCCAGCGTCAGCGCGCCGAGCAGGCCGAAGGCGGCGGTGGCGACCAGCAGGGTGGAGGCTCGGGAGACGGCCTGCTCGGCGTCGTCGCGGGCTTGCCGGAGCTCGGCCGTCGGGCGATCGATGCGGGGCTGGGTGATTGCACGAACCTTCGCAAGGCCGACGGTCGCCTCGGTCAGGAGGATCTTGCTGGCGGTCTCGTTGTCGTTCTTCATGCCGTGCAGGTTCGCGCGATCCATGATCGCGAAGAACTCGGTCATGGTGTCCCGCAGCGTCTGGTTGACGGCCTTGCGCTCGGCGGTGTCGGACATTGCGATGAGCCGGTCGACGTTCTCGAAGGCGGACTTGATCGCCGCATCGTAGCGCGACTTGTACTGCGCCATCTCGGTCTCGCGCGTCTCGATCAGGATGTTGCGCGCCTGGATCGAGGCCTCGTTCACGTTGATCCGAACGTTGAGGACGCTTTCCAGCCGCGTCGCCTGCACGTCCACGATCTGCTGCGTCTGCGCGGCGAGGTCGCCTAGCGTCGCGCGCGAGTAGAGCCCGAGCCCAGCCGTGAGAATGGACAGGATCACAAGCGGAAGCGCGACCTTGAGGATGACTTTTGCGTTGCTGAGAAGTCGCATGATCGTAAGCCCGAAATCAGTCTTCCGTTTATAGCATACGAATATAAAATTCTTGTTCAGATATTAAAATAGGTCTTAAACCGATGGATTTGTATAAAATCTATATTCAAATTCGGCGTACCGTCTGCGGAGGGCCGCCCGATTGAGCGGGACAGCTTCGAATCCGGTCTCATTCGACAACCGAAGGGTGTATCCAGCACCCGTAAGATGTACTCGACGAAGCGTCAGCACGCGGACCTGCACGATGCGTGCGGATGGTCGCAGGAGGCCGACGAAGACGCCGACCGAGAGGCCGTCAAGGCGGTCGTCGCCCGGCCCGTTGTGCCGCCCGGAAGCGGAACGACGCGATTCCCTTCCGGCCGACCTCGCGACCGGCGTGAAGACCGGCCCCCCCGTCCGATCCGCCGCGGCTTGACCGCGGGACGGAGCCGGGCCACGCCCTGCGCCGCTCCCGCGGACACCCAAGGACGGCATGGCCCCGACCACCCACCTCGCCCTGATCAACGTCTTCATCGGCGACATCCAGGGCGGCCTGGGACCCTTCCTCGGCACCTGGCTCGCCGAGGCCGGATCGTGGAGCCCGGCCCGCGTCGGCCTCGTCACCACCCTTGTGGGGTTCGGCACGCTGCTGCTCTCCGGCCCGTTCGGCGCGCTGGTCGACCGGGTCGGGCGGCCGCGCTGGCTGATCGCCGCCGCCTGCGCCGCGATCCTCGCCGGAACCCTGCTGCTTCTGCCGGCCCGCGCCTTCGCCTTCGTGTTCACGGCGCAGCTGCTGGCGGCGGCCGGCGGCACCCTGCTGCTGCCGGCGGTGACGGCGCTGACCCTCGGGATCGTCGGCAAGGACCGGTTCCCGAGCCAGCAGGGTCGCAACCAGGCCTTCAACCACGTCGGCATCCTGATCGCCGCCGGCGCGATCACGCTCGGCACCGCGCGGTTCGGGCCGGCCATCGCCTTCTGGGTGCTCGGCCTGATGGCGGTGCTGGCGATCGCCGCCGCGCTGGCGACGCCGGCCTCCGCCTGGAGCCAGCGCCGGGCGGTCGGCTGGAAGGAGGACGAGGCGAAGGATGGGGCCAAGGATGGGAAGAAGGAGGAGGACGCGCCGCAGCGGGCCGGTATCCGCACCGTCCTCGGCGACCGCCGGCTCCTGGTGCTCGCCTGCGCGCTGACGCTGTTCAACCTCGGCAGCGGCGGCATGCTCTCGCTGCTCGGCCAGAAGCTCGTCGCCACCGCCGTCAGCGCGACGCACTGGACGGCGATCTACGTCATGGTGGCCCAGCTCACGATGGTGCCGGTGGCGTTGTTCGCCGGATCGCTCGCCGACCGGCGCGGCCGGCGCAAGCTCCTGCTCGCGGCCTTCGCGGTGCTGCCGGTGCGCGCCGCGCTCTCGGCCTTCGTCGACGACCCGACCTGGCTGATCCTGGCCGAGATCCTCGACGGGGTGGCGTCGGGCATCGTCGGCGTGGCGGTGCCGGTGGTGGTCGCCGACCTGACCTGGGGCTCGGGCCGGACGCAGACGGCGCTCGGCACCGTCAACGCGGTGCAGGGCGTCGGCGGCGCGCTCTCGGCCTGGTACGGCGGCCTCGCTTTCGGCCTGTTCGGCTGGGCCGGCGCGTTCCTGGCGCTCGGCGCGCCTGCGCTTGCGGCGCTCGCCCTGGTGATCTGGTTCGACGCGACGCCCGAGCCCGGCCGCCGGTCGCGGCGGCGCCAGGCCCGCACGGCACAGGCCGCGACATAATCCCGGCACCGCGGTGCCGGGCGCGGGTTCACGCTCGCGCGGCGGGGGCCAACACCTGTATGGCACGGATCATGACGTGCCGGCGCGCGGCGCGCCGTCCCCGCGCGCCGGCTTCGCCCGAACCTGCCCGAGACAACACGGAAACGGCCTGACCCCCATGCGCGACGACGCCACCGGACGCACCCTCACCGCCCACGAATCGCGCGAGACGCCCTGGCTCAGCGTGGTCCTCGGCTTCGGGCCGATGCTGCCGCTGGTGGCGGGCGCCGCCGCCGCCTGGTGGATGCGCGGCCAGCCCCTCGACTACCTCGTCGCCCTGGTGACGATCCTCTACGGCGCCGCGATCCTGCTGTTCCTGGCGGGCGTGCGCCGCGGCGTCAGCTTCCGCACCGAGGGCGGGCCGACGGTGGTGCAGATCGCGACGATGTTCGGGCTGTTCGCGCTTGGGCTCTCCGCCCTCGTGACGGTGGTGATGGGCAAGGCGATCCCGGCGCTCGCCCTCCTGATCGTCGGCTACGCCGCCATCGCCGTGCTCGACCCGATCGCCGCGCGCACCGGAGAGGCACCGCTGTTCTTCGCTCGCCTGCGCCCGCTGCAGATGCCGATCGCCGTGGTGAGCCTCGCCGCGCTGCTGTGGCTGAAGTGGATCTCGCCTTACTAGGCCGCCCCTCTTCCCTCCCCCCCGACGGATCTCGGGCTTGCGCGAGATCCGCACCCTGTGTGCCCAAGTCGGGCGAGCCCGACTTGGGTGCGGGGGAGGGTGGGCCTCGCGTGAGCGAGGGTCGGGAGAGGGGAGCGACCTCTCCGAACAACGCGCTCCCCTCTCCCGACCCGCTTCGCGGGCCACCCTCCCCCGCAGAGGGGGAGGGAAAATGCCCACCATCGTCTCGCCGCGAGAACCCGCCCGCCTTCGAAATCCAGCCCTGCTTGCCGCTGCCCCCGCCGCCGCGATACAGCCCGGCGCGACCCCCGTAGCGCGCGATCGAAACGAACCCTCATGTCCAAGGCCGATTCCAACAAGGCCGAGAAGGCCGAAAAATCCGGCCTGAAGGCCCGCCTGCCGCGCGGCTTCGTCGATCGCCGCGCCGCCGAGATCGCGGCGCAGGGGCGGATGCTGGAGACGATCCGGGCGACGTTCGAGCTCTACGGCTTCGAGGCGCTGGAGACCCCGTTCGTCGAGTACACCGAGGCGCTCGGCAAGTTCCTGCCCGACCTCGACCGCCCGAACGAGGGCGTGTTCTCGTTCCAGGACGACGACGAGGCGTGGCTCTCGCTCCGCTACGACCTGACCGCGCCGCTCGCCCGGCACGTGGCCGAGAACTTCGACGCGATCCCGAAACCCTATCGCAGCTTCCGCAACGGCTTCGTGTTCCGGAACGAGAAGCCGGGCCCGGGCCGCTTCCGCCAGTTCATGCAGTTCGACGCCGACATCGTCGGGGCGCCCGGCGTCGCCGCCGACGCCGAGGCCTGCATGCTGATGGCCGACACGCTGGATCGGCTGGGCTTGGCCGGGCAGTACGTGATCAAGGTCAACAACCGGAAGGTGCTCGACGGGGTGCTGGCGACGATCGGGCTCGGCGGCGACGCGCAGGCCGGCCAGCGGCTGACCGTGCTGCGCGCCATGGACAAGTTCGACAAGTTCGGCACGGAGGGCGTGCGCCTGCTGCTCGGCCCCGGCCGCAAGGACGAGTCGGGCGACTTCACCAAGGGCGCCGGACTCGACGGGGCCCAAGCCGACAAGGTGATCGCGCTGCTGCTCGCCGGCGGTTCGGAGGAAACGCCCGAACGCTTCGCCTTCGTCGACGCGTTGCTCACCGCCTTCGGCGAGAACGAGACCGCGCGGGCCGGCATCGAGGAGCTGCACACCATCGCCAAGCTGGTGGACGCCGCCGGCTACGGCGTGGACCGCATCCGCGTCGACCCCTCCGTGGTGCGCGGCCTCGAATACTATACCGGGCCGGTCTACGAGGCCGAGCTGACCTTCCCCGTCACCAACGAGGACGGGCAGACCGTGCGCTTCGGCTCGGTCGCCGGGGGTGGGCGCTACGACGGGCTCGTCGGGCGTTTCCGGTCCGAGCCGGTTCCGGCCACCGGCTTCTCCATCGGCGTGTCGCGGCTGTTCTCGGCGCTGCAGCTCACCGGCAGCCCGCTCGCCGAGGCCCCGGCCAAGCCCGGCCCGGTGGTGGTGCTGGTGCTCGACCGCGACGAGATCGCCGCCTACCAGCGGCTCGTCGCCACCCTGCGGGGGGCCGGCATCCGGGCAGAGCTCTATCTCGGCGGCGCCGGGATGAAGGCGCAGATGAAGTACGCCGACCGCCGCGGCAGCCCGGTGGCGATCATCCAGGGCTCGAACGAGCGCGAGGCCGGCGAAATCCAGGTCAAGGACCTCGTCGCCGGCGCCGAGGCCGCCCGCAACATCGCCAGCAACGCCGAGTGGAAGGCTGCCCGGCCGGCCCAGTTCTCCTGTCCCGAGGCCGAGATGGTCGAGCGCGTGCGCGCCGTGCTGGCGCAGCATTTTTCGGCCGACGCGTAAGGGTAGGGGCCGGCTCTCCCTCCCCCCTCTGCGGGGGGACGAGCAGCGGCAGCCTCAGCGCGGGCAGCCGGCGGCGCGTTCCTGACGCTGGATCTCGGCGACCTTGGCACGATCCCGAGCCGAAAGCGGCACGTCGGCGATGTCGTCGTAGCGGCAGTCGGCGTTGCCGAAGGCCTTGATCCCGCGCGGGGTGCGGAAGCAGTAGCCGGCCTCGCCGTAGACCGCGTTGCGCTCGCCCCAGAGTTCGTCGCACGGGAACTCCGCCCGCGCGGGCGTGCAGAGCGGCGGCAAGGCCGCCAGGACGGAAGCAAGGGCGAGGGCGCGCATCGGGTCGGCTCCGGTGGGGACGGGAGCCGCACGATAGCCGATGCGATCGCCGCCGCATGCGCCCGCGCGTCCCAAAGGTTTGACCCTGCGTGTTCATTCCCGCTCGCGAGGCCCGGCGGGGCGGTCGCCAAGCCCGGCTCCGGTTGCTACAGAACCGCTCGACGACGACGGGCAGGATCATGACGCGACCGCAGGCAGGAGAGACGGAGGCGAGCGCGTCGGCACAGGCGCGGCTCTCGGCGCACCTCGCGCAAGGGGGCTACCGCTTCGTGACGCCGCCGGTGCTGCAGCCGGTCGAGCCGTTCCTCGAGCTCTCCGGCGAGGACATCCGCCGGCGCATCTTCGTCACGCAGGACTCCGACGGGGCCGAACTGTGCCTGCGACCGGAGCTGACGATCCCGGTCTGCCGCCTGCACCTGGCCGGCGGCGACGGCCGGGCGGCCGACTACAGCTATTGCGGCCCGGTGTTCCGGCTGGCGGCCGACGAGCCCGACGAGTTCCTCCAGGCCGGCATCGAATCGATCGGCCGCGCCGACACCCCGGCCGCCGACGCCGAAGTGCTCGGCATCGCCCTCGAAGGCCTCGCCCTGTTCGGGCACGCGGCCCCGGGCGTGCGACTGGGCGACATGGGGCTGACGGTGGCACTGCTGGAGGCCCTGAGCGTGCCGCCGGCCGCCAAGCGCCGGACGTTGCGGGCGCTGGCTGCCGGGCGCTCCCTCGACGCGGTCACCAACGCCGCGCTGCCCGAGGACCCGCATGCGGGCCTGCTCGCCGCGATCCAGGGCCAGGACCCGCGCGGGGTCCGCGCCTTCGTCGAGGACGTGCTGGCGATCGCCGGCATCTCGGCGGTGGGCGGGCGCAGCGCTGGCGAGATCGCCGAGCGCTTCCTGGCCAAGGCCGCGGCCCAGGCCAACGGCGGCGCCGGCCTGAACGCCGAGAACCGCGCGATCGTCGATCGCTACCGCGCGATCGGCGGCGACCCGGACGCCGCCGCCCGCGACCTGCGGACACTCGTCCGCGACGCGGGACTGAGCCACGATACACTCGAGGCGACCCTCGACCTGTTCGAGGAGCGCAACGGCTTCATCGCCGCCCGCGGCATGGGGCTCGACGGGTTTCGTTTCTCCGGCGCCTTCGCGCGCAACCTCGACTACTACACCGGCTTCATCTTCGAGGTGACGGCCGCGGGCGGCGACCGGCCCGGCCCCGTGCTGGTCGGCGGCGGCCGCTACGACGGGCTCCTCACCCATCTCGGCAGCGCCACCGCGCAGCCGGCCGTCGGCTGCACCTTCTGGGTCGACCGCGTCGCAGGAGCCGGCCGATGAGCGAGACCATGGACGCAGATGCACCCCTGGTGCTGGCCGTGCCCTCCAAGGGCCGCCTGCAGGAGAACGCCGCCGCCTTCTTCGGTCGCGCCGGCCTGCGCCTGGCGCAGGGGGCAGGCGCGCGCGACTACCGCGGCAAGCTCGTGGGCGTGGCCGGCGTCGAGGTGCGCTACCTCTCGGCCTCCGAGATCGCGAGCCAGCTCGCTTCGGGCGCGGCCCATCTCGGCATCACCGGCGAGGACCTGATCCGCGAGACGCTGCCCGACGTCCACGGCCAGGTCGAGCTGTTGACGCCGCTGGGCTTCGGCAACGCCACGGTGGTGGTGGCCGTGCCCCAGGCCTGGATCGACGTGCGCGCCATGGCCGACCTCGACGAGGTCGCCGCCGAGATGCGCGCCCGCCATGGCCGGCGCCTGCGCATCGCCACGAAATACGTCAACCTCACCCGCCGCTTCTTCGCGGAGAAGGGGGTGGTGGACTACCGCATCGTCGAAAGCCTGGGCGCCACCGAGGGCGCGCCGGCCGCCGGCTCGGCCGAGATCGTGGTCGACATCACCACCACCGGCGCGACGCTCGCCGCCAACGCCCTGAAGATCCTCGACGACGGGGTGATCCTGCGCTCGGAGGCCAACCTCGTCGCCTCCCTCAACGCGCCCTGGGGCGAGAGCCAGCGCGCGGCGCTCCGCGCCGTGCTCGGCCGGATCGCCGCCGAGGAGCGGGCGCGGACCACCCGCGAGGTCCGCGCGGCGATGCCGGAATCCGGTGCGATCGACCTCGCCAGCATCAGCGGCCTGCACGAGGCCGAGCTGCCCTACGGCGCCCCGCGCGGACCCGACGGGGAAATCGTGATGCGCTGCCCGGCCGACGCGGTCTTCGACCTCGCCGACAGCTTGGTGCGGGCGGGCGCCCAGGCCGTCACCGTCCGCCGGATCGACTACGCCTTCGCCGCCGAGAACCCCCTGGCGGAGCGGCTGCTGGCGCGGCTTTAGGACCGCCCGTCAGGGTTTGCCACCGAGCGACCTATTGCGGCCCCTGCTTGGCGAATTCAGACTGCACCGCGCGCAGCACCTTGAGGCGCGCGTCGTAGATCGCCTTGAGGCAGGCGGTGTCGGCGGCGCAGGCGCGGCGCTCGGTGAGCCAGCTCTCCTGGTCGTCGCGGAGCTTGGCGCGGCCGCCCATCGGCAGCACGTCCTTCAGGATCTCGAAGCGGGTCGCCATCTCGACGTCGCGGTCGTTGAGGGCGAGCGTCGTGCAGATCGCTCTCTCGTCGGCCGCCTTGGCCGCCTCGCAATCGAAGCTCGCCGCATGGGCGGGCGCGGTGGCGAGGAGAGCCGCGAGGACGGGCAGGACGAGGCTCGGCTTGGCGGTCATGGCGGTCCAATGGGGCGGTGCTCCGCTCTCCATCGCACGCCGGCCGGGGGAACCGAACGGATAAATCGTGCGCCGAAGCATTTTCGAGCGAGGTGGATGCCGGCTCGCAGGAAACCATGCGGCCCCGCAACAAGAGAGAGCATTTTCGGTGATCTCTGGATCACCGAAAATGCTCTAGAGGCCGGGCTTCACGACCACCAGCACGACGATGACGATCATCAGCAGCGTCGGCACCTCGTTGAGCACGCGGTAGAACTTGTGGCCGCGGCTGTTCCGGTCGGCGGCGAAATCCTTGACCATCCGGGCGAGCCAGCCGTGGATGCCGGTCATCGCCAGCACCAGCGCGAACTTCGCCTGAAGCCACCCGGTGACGTAGGCGCCGCTCGTCCAGGCCAGGGTCAGGCCGAGGACCCAGGTGACGATCAGGGCCGGGTTCATGATCGCCTTGAGCAGGCGCCGCTCCATCACCTTGAACGTCGCCGCCTGCGCCGCCGAGCCCGGGCCGGGGGGCAGGGACGCGTGGTAGACGAACAAGCGGGGCAGGTAGAGCATCCCGGCCATCCACGCGATCACCGCGACGACGTGGAACGCCTTGATCCAGGGATAGAGGTTGTCGAGCACGGGTCAGGGTTCCGGGTGTGATGTTCGGGCAGGGCGCATGTTTCCGGAATTAGGCGGATAGGACGCGTTTCTCCCTCTCCCCGCTTGCGGGGAGAGGCCCACAGGCACCTCGTCGTGCCTGTGGGAAGCGGAGGCGAAGCCGCAGCGGCGGTGAGGGGGCGCGAACGAAGAGGCTCCTTCGGCGCAGGCCCCTCACCCTTGGCTGCCGCCTCGCCGCGACGACGACAAGGTCGTCGCGACCCTCTCCCCGCAGGCGGGGCGAGGGGAATGCGCGGCCTCTAGCAGGTGTCCCTCAAGACGACGGTGAACCGCGCCGCAGCCGCGCCAGCATCTGCTCCACGTGCGCCACCGGCGTCTGCGGGGTGATGCCGTGGCCGAGGTTGAAGATGTGGGGCAGGCCACGGGTGGCGTCGAGCACCGCGTCGACGGCGGCATCGAGCGCCGCGCCGCCCTCGATAAGGGTGTCGGGATGGACGTTGCCCTGCGTCACCGTCGTCGCCGGCACCCGGTCGCGCAGGGCCTTGAGGTCGATCGACCAGTCGACGCCGACCGCGTCGGCGCCGGTCTCGGGCACCACCCGGGCATGGCCCTCGAGCCCGGCGCCGCGACAGAACACGATGATCTTCGCATCGGGCACCGCCGCGCGGATGCCGGCGATTATCCGCGCGATCGGGGCGAACGACCAGCGGCTCAAGGCGTCCTGCTCGGTCTCCTCGGGGAGCGCGCTGTCGGACACGTCGCCCACCGGCTCGACCAGCGCCGTGCCGGCCGGCAGGGCGGGCGGAAGCGTGCCGGCATGCGACTCGAAGATCTGAACCGCGTCGGCGCCGGCCCGGAGCTGGCGCACCAGGTACTCGGTCTGCACGGTGACCAGGCGGTCGATCAATTCGTCGACCAGGCTCGTGTCGGCTTCGGCGAGGGCGCGGGCGGGCGCGAGGTCCGGGGTGCCCCGTCCCCCGATCATGTAGCTTGCCACCGTCCAGGGGGCCCCGCAGAAGCCCAGGAGCGTGGTGTCGGGCGGCAGCTCCGCCCGCAGGCGCCGCACCGTCTCGAACACCGGCTCGAGATGGGCGAAGATCGCCGGGTCGCCGGCCTGACGCAGGCGCTCGAACTCGGCCCGGCCTTCGAGGGGATCGAGGCGTGGCCCCTCGCCCTCGACGAAGCGCACGTCCTGCCCCAGCGCGTGCGGGATCACGAGGATGTCGGAGAACAGGATCGACGCCTCGAAGCCGAAGCGGCGGATCGGCTGCAACGTCACCTCGACGGCGAAGTCCGGGCTGTAGCAGAGGTCGAGGAACGAGCCGGCCTCCGCCCGCGTCGCCCGGTACTCGGGGAGGTAGCGCCCGGCCTGGCGCATCATCCAGGCGGGGGGCGGCGAGATCGCCTCGCCGGCGAGCACCCTGAGGACCTTCCGGTCGGGGCCGCCCTGCACCGTGCCCTGCGTGGCCATCGTGTCCCCCAATGCCGCCTCCCGTTCCGCCCTGTCGGGCTCAGGTCTTGTTGTCGAAGGCCCGTTCGTCCGGTCCCCGTCGAAGCGCGACGAAGGCCGTCCCCAGCCCGGTCCAATCTAAGAGAAGAGAGATTCTAGGACTCTGTTTTTTCTCTTGGAGGCATGAGTCATGGGAGTGCAAGCGTGTCCACAGGCTCTCCCGGGCCCAACGCCGTTAAGCAGGCTTTAACGGATTGCCGCTAATGTCTGCGATAGGCCAGTCCCGACAGCGCCTTGCGCGGGCTGACGGCGTTCGTTGCGCGCCTGCGTCCCGGATTCTCCCAGGCGCACGGATTCCGACACGCTCGATCGGACACCCTGTTGACGCGGGAGTCGATGGATTTCGCGGACTCCGGCTGGACCGGGCCGGCGGGCCATCCTATCCACACTTATCGACTCCCCTGACGGCCGGCGGTGGATAAGGGAGCCTCCCCCGCTTCCGCGACCGGAGGAGACCGGATGAGCCGCAGCTACTTCCACCTCCACCTCGTCTCGGATTCCACCGGCGAGACCCTGATCAACGTCGGCCGCGCGGCGGCCGCCCAGTACGAGGGCGTCTCGGCGATCGAGCACGTCTACCCGCTGGTGCGCTCCGGGCCGCAGCTCGAACGGGTGATCTCGGAGATCCAGGCGGCGCCGGGACTCGTGCTCTACACCCTCGTCGGCGGCGACCTCGGCGAGCGTCTGGAGACCGCGTGCCGGGAATCGAGCTCGCCCTGCCTCTCGGTGCTGCAGCCGGTGCACAACCTGTTGCAATCCTACCTCGGCACACAGAAGGCGGCCCGGCCCGGGGCGCAGCACACGCTGAACGCCGAGTATTTCAAGCGCATCGACGCGATGAACTTCACGCTCGCCCACGACGACGGCAACCTGCCCGACGACCTCGAGGAGGCCGACGTGATCCTGATCGGGGTCAGCCGCACCTCGAAGACGCCGACCGGGATCTACCTCGCCAACCGCGGCCTCAAGACCACCAACCTGCCGCTCGTGCCCGGCATGCCGCTGCCGCCGGCGCTGGAGCGGGTGCGCAAGGCCCTCGTCGTCGGGCTGATCGCGTCGCCGGAGCGCATCGTCCAGATCCGCCAGAACCGCCTGCTCAGCCTCAACGCCGACGATTCCTCGATGTACGTCGACAAGGACGCGGTCGCTGACGAGATCACCGCCTCGCGCCGCCTGTTCAGCAAGAACCGCTGGCCGACCATCGACGTCACCCGCCGTTCGATCGAGGAGACCGCCGCCGCGATCCTCGACCTGTACCGCGACCACCGGCTGAAGTTCATCGCCGCGTGAGGGGCGTTCTCGGGCAGGCTCGATGATGTCCGCTTCAAGCGGATAGTCCTTGATTATTCTGCGCCTGAGGCCGATCCTTGCCCTGGATTTCGCGTGGGACGATGCGAAACACGAGAAGATCCTGCGGGAGCGTGGGTTCGGTTTCGATTTCGCTGCCGGGA
Organism: Methylobacterium sp. WL8; assembly: GCF_008040045.1. Classification (NCBI taxonomy): domain Bacteria; kingdom Pseudomonadati; phylum Pseudomonadota; class Alphaproteobacteria; order Hyphomicrobiales; family Methylobacteriaceae; genus Methylobacterium; species Methylobacterium sp. WL8. The sequence goes on from NZ_VRVF01000036.1 coordinate 33,502, forward strand.
TCTTCGACGGCGACACGGTTGAGGACGATCGCCGGGATTACGGAGAGACCCGTATCCGCGCGACCGGCGAGCGGGACGGCTTCGTTCTGACGGTGATCTATACCGATCGCGACGGCGTGCGCCGCATCATCTCGGCGCGGTTGTCCAATGCGAAGGAGCGCCGGCAATGGCTCGGGTCACGGCAGACGAGCTTCGGACCCACCGGCCCATGATCGATCGCGAAAAGATGGCGGCGACGACGGAGGCCGACATCCACCGCCACGGGATCGAGGATGGCGAACCGGCGGATGGCGATTTACCCGATGGCATGCTGGTAGTCCCCTCGGCTCGCCTGCGCCTGCATCTCGGCATGTCGCAGACCGTCTTCGCACAGGCGATCGGCGTGCCGCTCAAGACGGTGCAGAACTGGGAGCAGGGGCGGACGCCGCCCGATCCGGCAGCCCGCACCCTGCTCGCGCTCGTCGCAGCAGACCCGCGCCACGTCCTGGGCCTTCTCGGATGGGCGGAGCGGGACGACGTGCCCGACGACCAGGCGCTCGAAGCTGAGACCGGGACGCAGTCGGCGCGGAAGGATAAGCCGACCGGAAGATGGTTTCAGCGTGATGCAGACCTTCGGCGGGCGAAGATGGCTGCACGGCGTGCGTGACCGAGGCCGGCCCATGTCTGTCCCACAACCCGCACCCGTCGCCATCCGTCCCGTTGACCGGACGCTAACCCCGCCGCGGTAATCCTGCCTTCGGGGCCAGCGTCGCGTATCGGTCCCCTCAAGCCCCGTCGGCCGGCTCGTTCCGGACGGCGGGGTTTTGGGCGTGGTGCCGGCCGGCGCTTGCGGCGTTCCGCCGATCCATGACACTCCGGCGGGATGCCAACCTCGTCTTTCCCCTCGCCCTCGGTTTGGCGGGGCCCGAGCCCCCTCGTCCTCGCCTCCACCAGCTCGACGCGGCGGATGCTGCTCGAGAGTGCCGGCCTGGTCGTCGAGGCGCGGGCGCCGGGCGTCGACGAGCGCGCGGTCGAGGCCGATTGCACCGGCCAGGATCCCAAGAGTTCCCCCGAGGGGCTGGCCCTGCGGCTCGCAGAGGCGAAGGCCTTTGCCGTGGCGCAGACCTGTCCCGACCGCGTCGTCGTCGGCGCCGACCAGGTGCTCGATGCCGACGGCCGCGTGTTCCACAAGCCCACCAGCCTGGAGGAGGCCCGCGCGCAGATCGGCGAACTCGCCGGCCGCACCCACGCCCTGCATTCCGCCGTCGCGATCGTGCAGGGCGGCCGGGTCGAGAGCTTCGTCGAGACCGCCCGCCTCACCTTGCGCCCGCTCGATCCGGACGCGATCGCGGCCTATGTGGCTCTGGCCGGCGCGGATCGCGTGCGGGCCAGCGTCGGCGGCTACCAGCTCGAAGGGCTCGGCATCCACCTGTTCGACCGGGTCGAGGGCGACCACAGCACCATCCTGGGCCTGCCGCTGCTGCCGCTGCTCGCGCGGCTGCGGGCCTCCGGGCTCCTGACGTTTTAGGAACGCGACATGGCGGGACACGATCACCACGATCATGCCGGGCACGACCACGGTCACGACCATGGCGGCCATAGTCATGCCAGCCACAGCCACGGTGGGCTCGGCCACGTCCACGCCCCGGCGAGCTTCGGACGCGCCTTCGCGATCGGCATCGCGCTCAACACCGCCTTCGTGGTGATCGAAGCCGGCTACGGGTTGGCGGCCAACTCGATGTCGCTGGTGGCCGATGCCGGCCACAACCTCTCCGACGTGCTCGGGTTGGTGGCCGCCTGGGTCGCCTCGGTGCTGGTCAAGCGCCGCTCCACCGCGCGCTTCACCTACGGCCTGCGCGGCTCCTCGATCCTGGCCGCCTTGTTCAACGCGGTGTTCCTGCTCGTCGCCACCGGCGCGATCCTGTGGGAGGCGGTCTCGCGCCTGATCCATCCCGAGCCCGTGGCCGGCACGACCGTGATGGTGGTGGCGGGCCTCGGCATCCTGGTGAACGGGGTCACCGCCTGGCTGTTCGCGTCCGGCGCCAAGGGCGACATCAACATCCGCGGCGCCTTCCTGCACATGGCCGCCGACACCGCGGTCTCGGCCGGCGTCGTGCTCGCGGGCCTCGCCATCCTGGCCACCGGCCTCGATTGGATCGACCCCGCCGTCAGCCTCGTCGTCGCCGGCCTGATCGTCTGGGCGACCTGGGGGCTCCTGCGCGACAGCGTGGCGATGTCCCTCGACGCGGTGCCCCCCGGCATCGACCCGGACGCGGTGCGCGCCTACCTCGACGCCCGCCCGGAAGTCTCGGGCCTGCACGACCTCCACATCTGGCCGATGAGCACCACCGAGATCGCGCTGACGGCGCATCTGGTGATGGCCGGCGGCCACCCGGGCAACGGCTTCCTCGTCGAGGTCGCCGAGACGCTGCGCGCCCGCTTCGGCATCGCCCACGCGACCCTGCAGATCGAGGAGGCCGGCGGCCCGCCCTGCCTCCTCGCGCGGGAGTGCGTGGCGTGAGGCGCGCCTTCGTCGTCGGCCATCCGATTGCGCATTCGCGCTCGCCGCTGATCCACGGGCACTGGCTGAGCGAACATGGGATCGCCGGCAGCTACGAGCGGATCGCCGTCGCGCCCGACGCCTTCGAGGCGTTCTTTCGCCGGCTTCCGGAATCCGGTTTCAGTGGCGGCAACGTCACGATCCCGCACAAGGAGGCGGCCTTTGCGCTCTGCGACGCGCTGAGCCCGCGGGCCCGCGCCATCGGGGCCGTGAACACCCTGGTGGTCGGCGCCGACGGTCGGATCTTCGGCGACAACACCGACGCACCGGGCTTCACCGCCCACCTCGACCAGAGCCTCGGCGCCGGCTGGCCCGAGCGGGCCGGCACCGCCCTGGTGCTCGGGGCGGGCGGGGCGGCCCGCGCCGTCGTCGTCGGCCTGGCCGAGCGCGGCCTCGCGCGCATCGTCGTCGCCAACCGCACCCGCGCGCGGGCGGAGACGGTCGCGGCGCTCGCCCCCGGCATCGCGACCGCGATCGAATGGGACACGATCCCGGCGCTGATGCCCGAGGCCGGGCTTCTGGTGAACACCACCGCGCTCGGCATGGCCGGCAACCCGCCGCTCGACCTCGACCTCGCTCCGCTGCCGGCCAACGCGGCGGTGGCCGACATCGTCTACGTGCCGCTGGAGACGGGCCTCCTCGCCGCCGCCCGCGCCCGCGGGCTTCCGGCGATCGACGGGCTCGGCATGTTGCTGCACCAGGCGGTGCCGGGCTTCGAGGCCTGGTTCGGCGTGCGCCCGAGGGTGACGGAGGCCCTGCGCGCGGTCGTCGTCGCCGACCTGCCGCGATAGGTCCGCTCTGATGAGCGATACTGTGCGCAAAAAACCGTTCGTGCTGGGGCTCACCGGCTCGATCGGCATGGGGAAATCTGCCACCGCGGCGATGTTCTCGGCGCGTGGCGTGCCGGTGCACGACGCCGACGCGGCCGTGCACGCCCTCTACGGGCCGGGCGGCGCCGCGGCTGGGGCGATCGGCGCCGCGTTCCCCGGAACGCTCGCTCCGGACGGCGGCGTCGACCGCGCGCATTTGCGCGACGCGGTGCTCGGGCGCCCGGATGCGCTGGCCCGGCTGGAGGGGCTGGTCCACCCGCTGGTCCGGGCCATCGGCCACGCCTTCCTCGAACGCCATGCGGGCGCGCCGCTGGTGCTGCTCGATATCCCGCTGCTCTACGAGACCGGCGGCGAGGCCCGGTGCGACGCCGTCCTCGTGGTCACCGCGCCGCCCGAGGTGCAGCGCGCCCGCGTGCTGGCCCGCCCCGGCATGACCGAGGCCGCGTTCGCGGCAATCCTAGCCAAGCAGATGCCGGACGCCGAGAAGCGGGCGCGGGCCGACTACGTGCTCGACACGAGCCTCGGCTTTGCCGCCGCCGAGGCCGAGGTGGCGGGGATCGTCGCGCAACTAACCGACGAGGCAGGACATCACGGTGACCGCCCCAGATCGCAACCGAATTCTAACCCATTCGCGGTAGACGTCCGGTCCGAGGAAAATTAACTTATCACTCTGAAAAAATTGCCTTCGAGTCAGGAGGTGGTGCCGCATGTCGAAACGCCTGGAAGCGATGCGTGCCAAGCCGATGGCCGGCTGGACCGTTTCGGACATCATGGCGCTCTGCGCCGAGTTCGACGTCGTTTGCCATCCCCCACGCGGCGGCGGTTCGCATTATCGGATCGGCCACCGCTCCCAATTCGAAAAGTTGACGATCCTCGCTGCTCGGCCGATCAAGGGATGGTACATCCGCGAACTCGTCCGGTTCATCGACAAGGTCAGAGCCGCGCCATGAGCGAACTCACCTATCCCGTCGTCATTTCCCCGCTGACCCACGATGACGGCGGCGGCTTCGCTGCGACAGTGCCCGATCTCCCAGGCTGCATGTCCGACGGCGAGACCCCCGAGGAAGCTCTGGTGAACGTCCGCGACGCGATCGATGCTTGGATCGCGATGGCTCGCGAACTCGGGCATGCCGTGCCCGCCCCCTCGCGCACTTTGCAGCGCGCCGTCGGCTGAACGGCTCCCGCCGTCCGCGATCGGGGACCGCATCGCGACGCGCGTGATCGGTATGAGCCGCGAGCGATCGCCTGTCGGAGCCGTCCGGTTCCTCCACAGGGCGCGATATTTCATCGGGATCTCGTCGGGACCCGAGGCGGCGTCGCCGGGTTGGCAGCCCAGGGGCCGCCTGCCGTCGCGGCCGGCCCGCGAGAACCCGGAGACCTGCCATGGCCACCAAGCCGAAGACGCTGCACGATGCCTTCTACGAGACCTTGAAGGACGTCTACTACGCCGAGAAGCAGTCGGTGAAGGCGCTCAAGAAGTCGGCCAAGGCCGCCGAGCATGCCGAGCTGAAGCAGGCGTTCGAGACCCACGCCGAGGAGAGCGCCAACCAAGTCGAGCGCCTGACCCAGGTGTTCGAGATGATCGGCAAGCCGGCCCGCGCCAAGACCTGCGAGGCGATGCAGGGCATCACCTTGGAGATGGAGGAGGACCTGGAGGATTTCGGCGACAGCCCCGCCGCCGACGCGGTCCTGGCCGCCTGCGCCCAGGCCGTCGAGCACTACGAGATCGCCCGCTACGGCACCCTGAAGACCTGGGCCGCCCAGCTCGGCTACGCCGACGCGGCCAAGCTCCTCGACGAGACCCTGCAGGAGGAGAAGAAGACCGACGCGCTGCTCTCGGAGATCGCGGAGAGCCTCAACCTCGACGGCACCGAGCCGACGGAGGAGGAGCCTGCCACGAAGAAGTCCGGCCGCAAGGCGGCCTGAACTCGATCCGATGCGATGACGCCGGGCCGGTCTGATCATTCGGTCCGGCGTGTCGCGACGAGACCGTCCCCGGGGTCCGATGATCTTGGGAGCGGCCCTACGGCTTGGTGTTTGCCGGCTTCCGGCTCAGCCGCTTGTTGAGCGTCCGCAATTCGCTGTCATCACGCGTCCACAAATCATGGCTGAACGCCGCCTCAAGGTAGGCCGCCTCACTGCGCGTTGCCCACGCGGAAGACGCTGCATGCGCTGCGGGACTGTACGCCGCGAACCCCAGCACCAACTCAAGCGCCTTCCCCACACGCATGACCAACTCCCGGGGCGAGACGGTTTCGAGGCTTGAGCCGGAATCTTTAACGCTGGTATCGCGCATCTCCGCGGCGGATCGTTCGATCCGGGACGGGAGCGTGTACCCAGCCCTTGAGCCGGCACGAAAAACACGATATGCGTGATCTGCCCTCCCAAAAAGCGCCACCGCAGCATCCGTGAGCCCCCGGGGCTCCACCAAGACGATGCACGGGTCCGCCGCACCCTTCGCGGCCAGACATCCGGCGCCTTCTCCCGATTGCCAGGCTCCCCGCCTCAACCTTCGCTTTCGTCGGTTCAAGACATCCCATGAACGAACAGTCCGACGTCTCCGCCCTCGCGGACATCACCGGCTCGAACACGCCGACCGAGGGCGCGCTCGCGGCCTCCGACCTCGACGCCATGCGCGAGGTCAAGCTCCAGGACCTCAAGTCCAAGACGCCCACCGACCTGATCGCCTTCGCCGAGGAGGTCGAGGTCGAGAACGCCTCGACCATGCGCAAGGCCGAGCTAATGTTCTCGATCCTGAAGCAGCTCGCTGCCAAGGAGGTCGAGATCATCGGCGCCGGCACCTGTGAGGTGCTGCAGGACGGGTTCGGCTTCCTGCGCTCGTCGGAATCGAATTACCTGCCGGGGCCCGACGACATCTACATCTCGCCCACGCAAATCCGCCGCTTCGGCCTGCGCACCGGCGACACCGTCGAAGGCCCGATTCGGGGACCGAAGGACGGCGAGCGCTACTTCGCGCTGCTGAAGGTCAACACGATCAACTTCGAGAACCCGGAGAAGATCAAGCACAAGGTCCACTTCGACAACCTGACGCCGCTGTTCCCGACCCAGCGCTTCAAGCTGGAGCTCGACGCGCCGCCGAAGAAGGACTTCTCGCCGCGGATCATCGACATCGTCGCCCCGATCGGCAAGGGCCAGCGCGCCCTGATCGTCGCGCCGCCGCGCACCGGCAAGACCGTGCTGATGCAGAACATCGCGCAGTCGATCACCATCAACCACCCGGAGTGCTACCTCATCGTGTTGCTCATCGACGAGCGCCCGGAGGAGGTGACCGACATGATCCGCTCGGTGAAGGGCGAGGTCATCGCCTCGACCTTCGACGAGCCGGCCACCCGCCACGTGCAGGTCGCCGAGATGGTGATCGAGAAGGCCAAGCGCCTGGTCGAGCACGGACGCGACGTTGTCATCCTGCTGGATTCGATCACCCGTCTGGGCCGCGCCTACAACACCGTGGTGCCCTCGTCGGGCAAGGTACTCACCGGCGGCGTCGACGCCAACGCCCTGCAGCGCCCGAAGCGCTTTTTCGGCGCGGCCCGAAACATCGAGGAGGGCGGCTCGCTCTCGATCATCGCCACCGCGCTCATCGACACCGGATCGCGCATGGACGAGGTGATCTTCGAGGAGTTCAAAGGCACCGGCAACTCCGAGATCATCCTGGACCGCAAGGTCTCGGACAAGCGCATCTTCCCGGCGATCGACATCACCCGCTCCGGCACTCGCAAGGAAGAGCTGCTGGTTCCGCCGGACGCGCTCAAGAAGACCTACGTGCTGCGCCGCATCCTCAACCCGATGGGCGTCACCGACGCGATCGAGTTCCTCATGGACAAGCTGCGCCAGACCAAGAGCAACGGCGACTTCTTCGACTCGATGAACACCTGACGATTTTTAGGACTCGAACGAGAAAAAGGCCTCGATCGCAGGATCGGGGCCTTTCTCATGACAGCCCGACTGACCGTCGATCCTCCCCTCGCCCTCATCCTGAGGTGCGGACGCGAAGCGGGAGCCTCGAAGGAGCCCTCCAGCCGGCCGCGCGATGTCTGGAGACCTCCTTCGAGGCCCGCCGGCGCGGGCACCTCAGGATAAGGTCGCGGGGTGGAGGGCGGAGTGTCGCGGCTACTTCGCCAGTTCGCGGAGCGCGTCGCGGCGATCCTTCATGACGGCGCGGGCGACTGCCATCTGATCCGCGAAATCCGGTGTCTCGGGTGTCAGGTGGTAGCCGTCCGGCGTTTCTACGAGGAAGACCGTGTCTCCCGTCGACACGTTGAGCCGCGCCTGCACCTCCTTCGGAAGGACGACGCCGACGGCGTCGCCGATCTGCGTGAGCTTGAGCGCCACCATCGCGTCTTCCAAACGGGTTGCCGGGGATCGGTCCCTTCGAGAATGGGCGGGACCGTGCGGATGCGCAAGCGCGGGACGGGCGGCCGCTACGCCCGCCTCCGCCGCGCCAGCATGTTCAGCCCTTCAACGCCGGCCGAGAACGCCATCGCGGTGTAGATGTAGCCCTTGGGCACGTGCGCCCCGAAGCCTTCGGCGATCAGCGTCATGCCGATCATGATCAGGAAGCCGAGCGCCAGCATCACCACCGTCGGGTTCTTCGCGATGAAGGCCGAGAGCGGCTCGGCGGCCACCAGCATCACGACCACTGCCGTCACGACGGCGATCATCATCACCGGCACGTGCTCGGTCATGCCCACCGCCGTGATGATCGAGTCGATCGAGAAGACGAGGTCGAGGAGCAGGATCTGGCCGATCGCCGCGGCGAAGCCCAGCGTCGCGTCGCCCGTCGCCTTCTCCGGAGCTGGGTCGACGCTGTGATGGATCTCGGTGGTGGCCTTCCACAGCAGGAACAGGCCGCCGGCGAGCAGGATCAGGTCACGCCAGGAGAAGGCGTGGCCGAGCACCGAGAAGACGGGGCTCGTCAGCTGCACGATGAAGGCGACCGTGCCGAGCAGCCCCAGCCGCAGGACCAGGGCGAGCCCGATGCCGATGCGGCGGGCCTTCGCCTGGTGCTCGGGCCGCAGCTTGTTGGTGAGGATCGAGATGAAGATCAGGTTGTCGATCCCGAGCACCACCTCCATCACCACGAGGGTCGCCAGCGCCGCCCACACCGTCGGGTCGGCGGCGAGTTGAACGAGATGGTCCATCGGGCGCCTCGCGTCAGAGCGGCAGGAAGCGGGTGCCGCCGGCTCCCGGCCGGTCGGCCGCATCCGGGGCATAGATCTTCAGGATCTTCGGGAAGACCTTGAAGTGGGCCGGGGTGTGGGTGGTGAGCTCGCCGTCGGTGTTGACGGCCCGCGGCTTCCGCGTGCTCAGCACCACCTCGGTGGTCTGGAAGGCGCGCACGTCCTCGGCCCTGCCGTGGGTGCCGCGGCGGAGCGCCGGCAGCAGGGCGAGCAGGCGCCACCAGTGCTTCACCTCAAGGGAGTAGAAGTCGAGCTTGCCGTCGTCGACGGTCGCTGTCTCCTCCACCGTCATGCCGCCGCCGTAGTGGCGCCCGTTGCCGACCGAGGCCTGGATCGTGGTGACGCGCTCGCGCTTGCCGTCGTGCTCGATCGTCACCGTGAAGGGCCGCACCCGCCGCAGCACCCGGAAGGCGGCGATGGCGTAGCCGACCGTGCCCCACTTCTTCTTCGATTCCGCGGTGAGGCCGCCGGCGAGATCCGCCGAGAAGCCGATGCTGGCCACGTTGAAGAAGTAGTGCCCGTTGACCCAGCCGAGGTCGACCGGCTGCGGCGCGGCCTGCGTGATCAGCTCCGCGGCGGCCACCGGATCGAGCGGCAGTCCGAGGGAGCGGGCGAGGTCGTTGGCGGTGCCCAGCGGCAGGATGCCGAGCGGCAGGCCGGTCTCGACGAGGGCGGGCGCCGCCGCGTTCATGGTGCCGTCGCCGCCGCCGAGGATCACGAGGTCGACGTCCTGCGCGTGCCGCCGGATCACCGCGCAGCAATCGCGCTCGGGCTCCGGCTCGACCAGCGTGAGGCCGCCCGCGCGCAACGCCTCGCGCACGGCATCGATCGCCGCGCCGCCGTTGCGGGCCTTCGGGTTGCACAGGAGCAGCGCCCGGCGCGGACGCGACGCCCCCGACGACTCGGCCTCCGCGCTCGTCGGCGAACCTCCGGCGACGGACCGGCTCAACGGATCGGACAAGGGCGGTAACCTCTTCGGCGCGTTCGCCGCCACCCGCGAGGCGCGGGGGCGACGGCGTGGCAGAGATCCGACATCGCGGTCGACGCCTCGACCGCCAGAGGGGCCCGGACCCGGAATACGGCCTAGGTGGCGTACCGTTCCGGCGATCTCAACCCCGTTGCCCCCGCAATTCCGAACTTGCCGGGACCGCAGATGCGGTTTCGCGTGTCCCGAGCGCTATCGGCCGGCTCCGATGCGCTTCGGAGCAGAGCCGCACGGAACCGGGCGCCCACCGGTTCGCGTTAACCTCGGCCGTCGTAGAACGCGTCGCCCCCCGCCCGGCCACCCTCCGGTGATCCCATGTGCCCTGATCCCTCACGCGTCGGCGGCCTGCGTTCCGCGCTCGCGCTCGGCTTGATCCTCGCCGCCGGGGCGGCCCGGGCCGAGCCGCGCCCGGGCTGGGTCGACCCGCCGGCGAAGGCCGCGCCCGGCACGCCGGCGGCCCCGCTCGCCCCGAAGGCCGAGGCTCCGCCTGCCCCAGTCGAGCCGGCCGCAACCGCGGCGCCGGTTCCGGCCGCCCCGGTGACACGGGAGGCGGCCAAGCCCGCCGGAAACGCGTCGAACCCGACGCCGGCCTTCGCCGAGACCGAGCGCGACGGCGCGGCCATGGGCGGCCCAAGCCGCCGGGCCGAGCGGCCGCGGCTTCGGCGGCGTGCCGCGCAGCGCCTCTCCGACACGCCGGCCGCCAACGCGCTGACCGTCGCGCCGCGGATTTCCGCCGCCCCGCGCGAGGCGGCTGCCGATCCACGCTTCTCCGGTTGGGCGGGACAGGCGCAGGGCCTGACCGAGGATTACCTCGCCGCCTTCTCGGGCTCGAACGGCGCCATGGTCTCGGGCGCGTCGCGCTTCTACGGTGAGCGCCTGCGCTTCCACGGGCGGATGACGACGCTCGCGGCCCTGCTCGCCGAGAAGCGCCGCTTCGCGCAGCGCTGGCCGGAGCGGCGCTACGAGCCGCGCGACACCCGCACCGCCTGCAACGCGGCGCTCCAGAGCTGCGTCGTGCGCACCCTCGTGGACTTCCAGGCCGGCAGCCCGGCCCGCGGCGCGCGCTCGCAAGGGGTGGCCGAGCTGGTGCTGGAGGTCAGCTTCGCCGGCGGCCGCCCGGTGATCGTGTCGGAATCGAGCCGCGTGCTGCGCCGCGGCGCCACGGTCGGCGCGCTTCCCGGAGCCGGCGCCAACGGCTAGACGAGACGCCATGACAACCCCGGATGCGGAAACCCTGGCCCCGACGGAGCGCCCAGTCCTCGGCGCCCCCGAGCGCGCGACTCTTCGCGGCGAGGTCCAGGCCGAGATCGCGCGCCGCAACCCGAAGCCGGTGGCCGTGCGCACGCTGCAGCTGCTGGCCGAGGCGGCGGTCGAGCCGTCGGCCGAGCCGGCGGGCTATCGCGTCGTCGATCGCCACGGCCGTCCGCGCCGCCACGCCGGGTCCGACGCGCCGCTGACGCTGGCCGAGCTCGTCGACGAGATCCAGGCCCGGCACCCGGCCCTGTTCCTGCCGGCGGTCGTGCCCCCCGCGATCGCGCCGGCCGAGCCCGAGGTGACGAGGGACGCCCCGCTGATCGCCGGCGCCGCCGAGATGCGGGCGGCCACCGCCCGCCTGGTCGAGACCGGCTCGGAGCGCGCCCGCGCCCTCGCCGAACGCTCCACCGAGCAGGGCAGGGCGCTCGCGGAATCCGCGGTCGACCGCGTCTCCGGCGTCCGGGCCGGAATGGCCGCCTGGCTCGCCGCGCGCCGGGCCGCGGCCGACAGAACCAGGTCCGACGCGACGACGCTCAACGCCACCACGTCTGGCGCCGCCACGCCCGGCACGGCCGCGCCAAACCCGGTCGCCCAGCCGGCCTGGCGCGATCGGGCCTCGCAGGTCGGCGCCTCGGCCCGCGACGGGATCGGCCGCGTGGCCGCCGGCTTGCGCGACTGGCAGGGCGAGGGCGAATCCGTGCGCCAGCACCGGCGCTGGCTGGCGGGCGGCACCGCGGCGGCCTTGCTCGCGGTGCTGGCGGCCGGGCTCGTCGTCGGAAACCGCGCGCCGGAGGGCGAGACCCCGACGAAGACCGCGACGCAAGCCGACGCATCCGTGCCCAATACCCCGTCGCCCGACCCAGTGACGCCGCCGCCGGAGACCGCCGACACGGTCGGCCTGCCCGAGCCGCCGCCCGCGCCGGCCGCCAACGCGATCAGCGGCAAGGCCGAGGTGATCGACACCGCGACCGTGCGCGTCGCCGGCAAGGTGTTGCACCTGTTCGGCGTCGAGTGGGTGCGGGGCGGGCAGGCCGACGAGCTTTCCAAGTACCTCGCCGGCCGTGCGGTCACCTGCACGCCGGTGCCGGGCAGCGAGAGCGTCTCCTGCACCGTCGAGGGCCGCGACCTTTCCGAGGTGGTCCTGTTCAACGGCGGCGGCCGCGCCTCTCCGGAAGCCTCCCCCGAGCTGGTGGCGGCCGAGGACCACGCCCGCACCGAGCGCATCGGCGTGTGGAAGCGGTAAGCCGCGGATCCCACTCCCGTTCGGGAGCGGGGACCCGATCCTACCGGACGACGTGGAGAAACCCAGCCCCTGACCAGGAAGAGCGGCGCCCGATCGCGCAGTCGCCTCCGGCTGCGCTAGGATGCCGGCGCGCCGCGTCGGCGCCAGGGGGATGGCGATGAGTCTCTCGATCGGTCTGAGCACGTTCGCGGTCGTGGCGGCGATCCTGGTGATCGTGACGCTGGCCACCGGCATTAACATCGTACCGCAGGGCTACGTCTTCACCGTCGAGCGCTTCGGGCGCTACGCCCGCACCCTCGAATCCGGCCTCGGGCTGATCACGCCGTTCGTCGAGCGCATCGGGCGCCGCGTCAACGTGATGGAGCAGGTGATCGAGGTGGCGAGCCAGGAGGCGTTCACCCGCGACAACGCCGGCGTCACCATCGACGCGGTGGTGTTCTACCAGGTGCTCGACGCCGCCCGCGCCTCCTACGAGATCTCCAACCTCGACGTCGCCACCCGCACGCTGACGATGACCAACATCCGCACCGTGGTCGGCTCGATGGACCTCGACCAGCTGCTCTCGCACCGGGACGAGATCAACGAGCGGCTGCTGCGGGTGATGGACGCCGCCGCCTCGCCCTGGGGGGTGAAGATGACCCGCATCGAGATCAAGGACATCGTGCCCCCCGCCGACCTCGCCGGCGCCATGGCCCGGCAGATGAAGGCCGAGCGCGAGAAGCGCGCTTCGGTGCTGGAGGCGGAAGGCCACCGCCAAGCCGACATCCTGCGCGCCGAGGGGCGCAAGCAGTCGGCGATCCTGGAGGCGGAAGGCCGCAAGGAAGCCGCCTTCCGCGACGCCGAGGCGCGCGAGCGCTCGGCGGAAGCCGAGGCGAAGGCGACCGGCATGATCAGCGCCGCAATCGCCGCGGGCGACATCGCGGCGGCGAACTTCTTGGTGGCCGAGAAGTACGTGGACGCGATCAAGGCGCTCGCCACCGCGCCGAACCAGCGCGTGGTGGTGGTGCCGATCGAGGCGGCGGCGCTCGCCGGGACGCTGGGCGGCATCGCCGAGATCACGAAGTCGGTGTTCGGAGAGGGCGCGGCGCCCGCGCGCCCACGCTCCGGCGCGCCGCCCAGCGTCGGGGTTCCGCGGACGTGAGCGTCGTGACCTTGCGCGACACCGTCGCCGAGACCCTCGCGATCCTCGGTCCCGCTTGGGCCTGGATCCTCGCGGGCTTGGCGCTGGCCGGGCTGGAACTGGCCGCGCCCGGCGTCTTCCTGATCTGGCTCGGGCTCGCGGCGCTCGCCACCGGCCTCGTCGCAGCGCTGGCGCCCCTGCCGTGGCAGGCGCAGGTGCTGCTCTTCGCCGGCCTCGCCGTCGCCGCGGTGCTCCTCGCCCGCCGCCTCGGCCGCGGCCACGTCCCGACCCTCAACCGCGCCGACCGTGGCCTCCTCGGCCGCGAAGGGCTCCTCGCCGAGCCGATCCGCGACGGCGCCGGCCGTATCCGCTTCGACGACACCCTGTGGCGCATCACCGGCCCCGAGCTCCCCGCCGGCGCGCGGGTGCGGGTCACGGGGATCGACGGGACGGTGCTGCGGGTGACGGGGGTGTGAGGAGGCGGTTTCTCACGGGCCACGGCCGTCCCCGCTCCACCCCGTCATCCTGGGCTCGCCTGCGGCGCCCCGGAATGGCGGGGGCGGCGCACCCCTACCGGTCGGAACCACGTAAAAGCCGCCGCCTCACCCGAATGCCCCGACCTCGTGCTGGATCATCCCCGAGATCTCGCGCACCTGGGCGAACATCCGTTTGATCGGCTGGAACAGGCCCGAATGCTCGGCCTCGTAGGTGCCGACGTCGCGCGGACCCGCCGGCTCGCCGAAGTTGAGGCCGAGCGTCGGGTCGGGGGTGATCGGGAAGATCTCGTCGAGGAGCTTGAGGCAGCCGTCGATGTCGAGGCGCAGGAACCGCTCCAGCAGCTGGTCGCGGCTGACCCCGGCCTGGGGCCGGAAGCCGGGGATGTGGACGGCGGTGAACCAGATCCGGTGGATCAGCGCCAGGCGGATCGCGTGGAGCAGGGTGAGGCGCACCGACATCTTCTTGAGGTCGGGGGCGGTGCTCTGCAGGCTCAGCGCGTCGGTGGTCAGCCGCCCGAACAGGCGGCGCAGGTTCGGCGCGAGGTCGAGGCGGTCCAGCGCGCCCGCGATGACGACGAGTTCGTCGCGGCGGCCGTCCTTCCGGGTGCGGCGGGCGCGCTCCAGCCACACGGCGGGGTCGAGGGTGTCGATGTAGGCGCGCAGCACGTCGAGGTCGCCGACGGAGGCCGCGTGCTGGACCAGCCGGAAGGCGCGGGAGAACCGCACCGAGTCGCGGCGCATGTCGCGGAACAGGTCGGGCGCGCGGCCCGCCGCCCGGCCGATCCCGTGCAGCGAGTTCGCGAGGTATCCGAGCTGATGCAGGATCGCGTTGTTGGGGATCGCCCGCATCTGGCGCGGATGGGTGATCAGCGCCGGCCCGCCGGAATCCGACTGGCGCGCCACCGGGCGCGAGCCGGTGCGGTCGATCAGCCCCGGGCCGAAGGTGCCGAGCAGGGCCGCGTAGCCGGGGTCGTCGACCAGCGCCTCCATGTCCTGGCGCACGACCGTGAAGAACTCCAGGGCGAAGTCGGTCTCGGCGTAGACCGGGTCGTCGTCGGCGTCCGCGCCCTCGGCCGCGTCGGAGAGGGCGTAGTCGGGGAAGGCGTCGTCCTCGGCGACCTCGAGCGCGTAGACGTGCTCGGCCACCCGCGCGATCGAGGCTTCCGCGATCTCCTTCGACCCGAACAGCAGGTAGCCGTCGGTGCCCTGGAAGCTCGATTCGAGGCGGACCTTGATCCCGGCCTTCTGGTTGCGCGTGCGCGCGTCCTCCGGCGCGAGGTAGGCGAGGCGGTCGCGCAAGCTGGTCGGGTGCGCGCCGCGACCGATCGATTCGCCGTGCGTGTCGAAGATCGCGAGCTCGACGTCGGCGAGCCCGTTGGCCACCAGCATCTCGGTGATGCGCAGGCGCAGGCGCTCGATCCAGAAGGTGGCGGCGAGCTGGCCGACGTAGCGGCCGGAATCGGAATAGCCGAACTGCACGGTGAGCCGGCCGATGCGCTTGAGGTAGCGCCGCCAGTGCGGGTTGCGCAGGGCGTCGTCGAGCACGCGGATGCCCTGCTCCAGGGCGCTCGCGGTCTCGAACAACGGCGTGATCTCGAGCTTGTCGGCGATGCCGTAGTGCCGCGCGAGCCACAGCGCGGCCAGCAGCGTGTAGCCGGTCTCGGTCTCTGCGATGAGGAAGCGCACCGGGTGGGTGCCGTCGACGTGCTTGAGGATCTGCGCGATCGTCATCATCAGGCGGGCGGCCGAGGCCCGCTCGGCGGCGAGCGCCCCGAAATCCACCGCCACCGGCTGCACGTCGTTGAGCAGGGTGTGGATCGCCGAGAGGTGCGAGCGGCGCTGCGCCGCATCGGTCGGCTCGCCCTCGAGGTCGATGACCCGGCGCACCGCGTTGTGGATCTGGCTGGCGTTGAGCCGGAAATGCGGCAGCGCGTTCGAAAGCCCATGCGTGGCGATGCCGGAGCGCAGGACCGCGAGGCTGCGCCGGTCGGCGTCGTCCTCGGCCCCCGCCACCGCCGCGGAGAGGCCGGCGAGCACGGCGGCGGAATCGGTTTGCGCCCGCTCGCGCTCGATGATCAGCGCCAGGGCGAAGCGGTGCACCGCCTCCAGCGACGGCTTGTCGCCGAGCCGCGGCGCCACCGCGAGCTGGCGGTTGACGGCGGCGAGCGCCGCCTCGGCGAGACCCCGCACCGCGCCCGCGGCGGGGATGGCGGGCAGGCGGCGCATCACCCGGTCGAGCTGCATGCGCTTGGATTCGAGGCGGTAGCGCAGGGTGTCCCACCAGCCGATGTCGGTGCGCCCGTCGGTGTCGCAGCCGACCCAGCTCGCGATGGCGAAGGGTTTCGGTACGAGTTCCGTCCAGCGGTCGGGCCAGCGCTTGCGCGCGGCGTCGAGGAGCGCGCCGTTGAAGGCGTCCACCGCCTCGCGGCCGTGGTTGGCTGCCACGCAGGCCTGCTCGAACTCGCCGTCCAGGGTGATCGGCGCGTCCGGCCGGGTCGAGAGCTGGGCGGCCTTCTCGATCAGGGGCGCGCGCGCCGCCGGGTCGTCGAGGCTCGCGGCCTCGGCGAGCAGCGCCGCCACGGCCTTCGGCATCCCGAAGGTCGGGTGCGCGGTGAACACCACGGCGAAGGCGGTGCGGCCGATCCCGTCGCGGAAGCGCTCGAACGCGTCCGACCGGTCCGGCACCGCGGCGACGAGGCGCGCCGGCATCGCGGCGTCGGCATCGGGATGGTGCTCGATCCCGACGTAGGCGCGCAACCGCGCCGCGCGGTCGGACAAAGCCTGCGCCCGCAAGCGCACGAACAGCGCGTCGAGGTCGGCCTCGCCGATCTCGTCCCGGTCGAAGCGGCGGGTGATCGCCAGCGTCACCGCCAGCACGGGGTTGCGGAACGGGTCCTCGCTCGCCTGCTCGCGCGAGGCCTCGATCAGCCCGACGAGGTGGCCTTCGAGCTCCTCCGGGTCGCGCTGGGCGTGCGTTCGCATCGGTCTGGCTCCGGGAGGACGGGGGCAGGGGCTTTTGGCGGGGACGCCCGGCGCGCGCAAGGCGCAGGCGGCCCGGGGACCGGAGAGG
>NZ_VRVF01000037.1:0-49914 GCF_008040045.1 Methylobacterium sp. WL8
CGCGCAGGGCCATGATCTCGTCGGTCATCGGGGGTCTCTCGGGTTCGGGGTTGGTCGTCGCAACCCGACCCTACCCGGCAACCGCCGATGACCACCCCTCAGCTACACCACCGCCTGGGACACGACCTTGACTTACCGTTTGCGTCGCTCGCAAGCCATCGACGATGTGCTCCTGCGTCGGCTCGTCCGTGAGATCGATCTGATCGAAGCGCGCCTCGTGATTTAGCTATCGATCGTCCTGGGCTGAGGAGCTCCGCCTGACTTAGGATGACTGCCTCGCGCACGCCTTTTGCAATTGATTGCACGAAGGATTGAGCGCTGTGGAGTTCGAGAAGCCCGAGGACAGGATCGGGTCCGCGTTCGTCCGGCGTCACCCTGCACCGACAGCGTCACCGCATCCGATCGAACGACGAAGAGGATCCTCTGGAGCTAGGTTCCGTACGATGAAAACGTCATCGGTTTTCCAGCCATTGATCTGATGCAACGGCGCAGTGCTGCGGCGTTGCCTTCACGATCAGGCGGGGACGGGGGCTCTACCAATTGCGTCGCTCGCAAGCCGGCGTACGAGATCCGCGTAGCGAGCCGAAACCCGCAGGAGAGGCGAGCGCCACAGGCCGTAGCCGTCGTCGCACAGGGGGTCGTTGACCACGGGACTGCCATCGTCTCCGACGAGGACGTTGCCGATGTTTGGGTCGAGGCTCTGGGGCGACACGGTTCGCAACGCGGCAACATAAGCCTCGTAGCCAGGCCACGCGGTCCTGAACGCCTCGCGGATGCCGTCGAAGCTCGGATGGTCGACCCGGGGCTCATGCGCCGGCCATTCAGTCTTGAACCGATCGCGCACACCCTCATCCATCGCAATTCCCGGATGGTCCGCGATGACGGCGTGGGCGTAGGCTAGCCACCAGGTGTCGCGGGAGGGATTGGACAGTCGCGAGCCCACGGTCATCAGCGCACCGCAGCGGCTAACGTGCATGTCGTGGATACGCGGTGCATGCGGTCCGTCGGAACCAGCGAACCCTCTGCGGAGCAGAGCCGCATAGTCACCGAAGCCATCGGCTTTACGTGCAAAGCGCACGACGACGTCCGGGTGGTCCTGATGCGCATGGACGGTGCCATGGTACCCGAAGCCAATCTCGGACCAACCAGTCGCTATGAGGGCAGCATAGGCCTTTGCCGCCGACCGTTCGGCAATGCCCAGCGCGGCAAGTGAAGGACTGGATGCATCGACCTGGTTTCTGAACCCAAACATCGCATCCACTCCTTCCTGCCAATCCACGATCCGACGCGACGCGCTCCAAGAAGCCGCACAGGTGCAGCGTCGAGGAGGAACCGGACGGGCGTGTCCGGCAAAGGTCGAAGTGACCCTGTCGATGTCGGGAGCAGCGTGACGCGCGTGTCACTCCACTGTCATGGCATGACGCGTGCCCTCGGAAAGTTCAATCCCTAAGGGGGCGTTAAATCGGCGGTCGGGAGATGAGATCCGTTCCGACCTATCGTTCAGCGAACGACGTCCATCCCAGCCAGAAGTCTTCGAGCTTGGGCCGCGTCCGCTTCGCTTAGGCCGGACTCCGCAATCGGCCGGACGTGTCGGCCCGCGTGAGCGGGACCGACCGCGACGTCGTCGAGTACGAGGTAGTCTAAGATGCGGTTTCGAGCCGCGTGCTCGGCAATCTCGTCGCCACGCCCAGCTCGCTCGGCCGGGAGCATACCGCCCGTTTCAGCATCTCGGCTCGTTGGTAGGATGGCGGTTCGCCAGTCTGGGTGGAAGCAGGCCTCGGGAAGGCCGGCTTTCACCAGGGTCGGACGACAGTCGTCGACGCGCCATGTCGATGAGACGACCACTTTGGCATCGAACTCTCTCACCAAGCCGGCGACGAGGGCGACCTGGGTCGGGTTGAGCCTGTCCTCGCCGGCCTGCCGTTGGTAGCTGACCGTCGTCACGACGCCATCGACGTCGAGATAGATCGTCAGCGGTGCCGCTCCTCTATGGTCGTTCAAGAGGCCAACCTCGCCTGGAGCAGCAACCCTGCATCTGTCGCGGACGCCTACAATGCGCTGCTGCGACCGTCCAGCACGCTGCTGAAGGGACACCGTTGGCGCGGGCGATCGTCGTGGGCGCCGGCTCCACGTGGAGTGCCCGCGCTGCAAGTGGCGGATTGTGCAACGAGCTGGAAGGATCGCACAGGGTATGGCCAGCACCAAGAACCGACCAGCGAACCGGGCCTCCAGCCTACCTCTGAAAGTGGCCTCGGCTCATCGCGAATGCCGCCTGCCCGATGGAACGGCGTCGAGCCAGCTTGGTCATGCCTGTCTCGATGGCCTCCCGGTCTAGCGCGTCGGGATCGAACGGGCCGCCGTACCACTCCAGCATCCGCTTCCGCTCAGGATGCCGGGGCTTGGTGACAGCCTCGAGGAACTCCTCAAAGCCCATCGTCCCTCCTACGTCCTCGGGTGGCGCCCGCCGAGCGCCGTCTAGGAACCTCGGGTAGGCCACCTCGGGGTCCGCTGGGCCGACCTTTTCGACCGTGACGGTGTGCTGCCAGTTGTCTCCGAAATCGTAGGTGTAAGTGAAGGTGGAGGTGCCTCGACCGACCAGGGCCCCGAGCTTGGTGGTCTTCGCGCTGCGGGTCTCCCGCCCGGCCCACTCCGAGTCTGGGATTGCGTACCGCACGGCCCCCTCCCGGAACTCGAAGAGGTGGTAGTCCTGGAATGGCATCGCCGCCTGGATCACCTCGTGCAGGAGCTTAAGGCTTGCCGAAAGCGGCACCTCGACGGCCCGCCAGATGGTCGGCTTGGTGTCGTCGAGGGTGACACGAAGGCGGGCGATGCGACTCGTCTCGGGCATCGCATGAGGTTATCGCGCGGCTCCCCAGAGGCAACCGAGCCAGGACGCCTGCTCCGATCGTATAATGATCGCGGTGGCGCGCTATTAATTGCGCAGCGGTTCAGACTGCGATCTCCGCGGGTGCCGGCGATCATCGAACCGATCTCATCCTGCCCAACGAAGCGATTTCGCGAAGTCGCGACAGTGGCAAGCAGATCGTTCTTCCCTCGGTTTGGCGAATGATTTGCTGTAGACCTGTGAGGCCATTCGACATGCCGAACGCAGGGCGTAGGCCATGATTCAGAGGATCCCCTGGTACCGTCGGCTCGCTTGGTTCGTAGCCGCGCCTTGCCTGCTGCTTGCTCTTATCCTGGCCGGGCAAGCTACCTGGGATGCACGTCCTCTGCCTGCCTGTCTCGCCAACGGGCTTGATCCACTCAATCCCGCTCAGAAATGCCGCCGCCTCGTTCAACTCAGAGATAGCCACACCGCTGGGACTGCAGATCGCACTCTCACATTGATTGAGCAGGGCACCGTCTCGGGGGTGCCAGACCTCCGGCTTGCCGGGAGCGCTGCCCTCGTGGGCTTGATAATATATTTCGCCCTCTGCGGTCTCGGCTGGCTCGTCGAACACCGCCAGAAACCGCTGAATGGGTGAGGCGCTCTGACCCACGTCAGTAGGTCGTGTCGCCAAATCATCTTCCAGCCCTGATATTGCGACTATGAATGATCTTGCTGCCACCATCATGCTTGTCAGCGCCTTCAGCGCAGCAGCCCTCGTCGCAGCCGCGCATCCCAAGGTCGAACGCCTTGTCAGGCGGGTCTACCTACAGTGAGATCACAGGCAGCCTCCCCAAGGCAGGCAAGCCGGTACGCATGCTCCGATCCTATGATGATCGCGCTGGCGCGCTATTTATGGATCGGCGCCGATCGTGACCCTACCTGGCGTGGTTTTTTGTCCACTTTTGCAATGATTTGGGCGCAGTTATGGGAGGGGGCATGCTTCGACGCCGATCCACACCGTGAATCACATTGTGGCCGCGGCAACTTCGACAGGGTTTTGAACTGACCTACTAACCGGCTCGCAACGCCATGTTGTCGAGCAACGCACGCCTCGTTACAGCGCGCCATGGACAAGCTCGAAGCCCTCCTGGACCGTCTCAAGACCCGCCAGCGCGACCTCATCATGGAAGGGCGTGTCGCAAACTCGGATCTGAGACGCGGAACGACCTTTGCCGTCTCGCTTTCACCCTTTGTTCGCCTGGGGAAGCCCGAAGCAGAGTGCGAGTAGCTGGTTTTGCTCACGCACCGTCCATGCGCCGACGAAGCCGAAGCCCTTGCGCAGCCAGAGCATGGCCTCGAAGCCCTGGATCGTGCGCCGGGCCGTGTTGAACGAGCGGAAACCGCCCACCCGCGGCATCGACCGCTTCACCCGGAAGTGGTCGCTCTCGATCCCTTGCTGCAGGTGCTTCGTGACGTAGTGGGTGGGTTTGCCGGGCAGCAGTACCTCCTTTCGGCTCTCGGCGATGGCCGGCGGATAGGTGCCGGCCCCATCCGTACCGATCCGGTCCGGGGCCAACAGCGGTTGATCCTGCAGCATCTTGCGAAAGAACCGCTTGGCGGCGTCGAGATCCCGGTTTGCGGTCAGCAGGAAGTCGACTGGATTGCCGTGCTTGTCGACGGCCCGGTAGAGATAGCGCCACTCACCGCGGACATTGATGTAGGTCTCGTCGATTCGGATCGAGCCGCAATGCGCCTTGCGGAAGGTCCGCAGCCGCTTCTCGATCATCGGCGCGTAGGCCAGCACCCAGCGGTTGATGGTGCTGTGATCGACCTCCAGACCCCGTTCCAGGAACAGCTCCTCGATATTACGGTAGCTCAGCGGGTAGCGCAGGTACCAGGAGACCGCCTGCACGATGAGTGTCGCCTCGTAGTGCCGGCCCTTGAAGTCGGCCTTGGAGCGCTGTTTCAGCTTCGCAACGATGGCGGACAGGATCATGGGCCGGCTCCAGGGCGGAGGCGGCAAGCTGGTCAGGGATGGCTAACGATCCGTAAACGAAGGCACATTCGCGTTTGCGACAGGCCCGCTTGGGCTCGGCTGCGACCGCGATGACGCGCAGCGAGGACGGAATGAATGGGAGCAAACGCTTCGGCATGGGAGGCTTGGGGATGTCATTCATCCCATCCGAATCGCCGTTACGTCCGGCGGCTCCCGTTCACCCGCACCACCACACAAAATAACAGAGAATCCCTAGGTGTATGGTCACCGGATCAGCTCGATCTTCACCGAGACCGCCCGCTTCAGGCTCTTCCACGCCCTGTCCGAAGTGAGGGCCGGCACGCCCTGGTGTTTCGCGGTCGCGAGACAGGCTCGATCGCCGAGGGATAGGCCGGCCTCACGAGTGTGGCTGCGGAGACGTGCGGCTTCGGCGGCCTGCTCGAGATCGAAGGGTAGGATCGTGAGCTGCAAGCCGGCGACGATGTCCTCTACGGTCGCCTGCGGCATCCCCAGATCGTACAGCTTGGTCATGACCTCGGACACGTTGACGGTCGAGATCATGGCCCCGGGAAGATGGCTCGCGACGCGCTCGGCGCCCGCTTCGTCGAAGATGACGGCCAGGACAGCCGAGGCATCGAGCACGATCTCAGTCACGGCCAGCACCCATGTCCGTGCCGCCGTCGCGCGACGCCTCTTCCCGTCGATCGGCAAGGAGCTCGTCGACGACGGATCGGCCGTCCGCCTTGAACGGCGCCGCCAGGGCGCGGATCCGTTTCAGGGCATGATCGGCGGTGGTCAGCAGAACTCCGTTCTCATCCTGTGTGAGGATCACGCGCCCGGGCCCACTGAGGCCCAAGGCGCGGCGAACGTCCGCGGGCAGGTTCATGCGTCCGTTCTCGGCAACCTGGACCAGGCGCTGTCGCGGTTGTGGCATCACCGATCTCCCAAATTTCCAAGCGAGGATCACTACAGGAGTTCTCCCCGTCGGGTCCATAGGGAGAGGATCGGCTGCACTCCACGGAAAGGACCCAGAAAGCGGGAATCCTGGCGGCCGGCTCGCGATCCCCAGATTGCCGACGATAATGGTAGTTATCGCAGATCATTGTGGATCGTTCACGATTGGGCCGCTACGATCGGTCCATGGAGCTCGACGCCGACGATCCCGACGCCGAACCGCCGCGCGGTTCGGTCGCCCTACCCGTCCCGTTCGTGGAGGCGCTTCCGCCCGGCCTCGACCTTCTGGTCGCGCGGCTGGAGGATCATGCCCGCGCCGCACGCGGCGCCTTCGCCGACAATACGCTCCGCGCGCTGGCCGCCGACAGCCGGATCTTCTCGGCATGGTGTTCGAGCGTCGGGCGGACGATGCTCCCGGCCAGCCCGGAAACCATCGCAGCGTTCATCGACGTCCAGGCCGAGACCAAGTCCCGCGCCACGGTCGGACGCTACCGCTCGTCGATCGCCGCGCTCCATCGCGCCGCCGGGCTGTCCAATCCCTGCGGCGACGAGATCGTGCGGCTCGCGGTGAAGCGGATGACCCGGGCCAAGGGCCGGCGTCAGAAGCAGGCCGAGCCGCTCAACAGGGGCAGCATCGAGCGCATGCTCGCGGCCGAAACGCCCAGGCGCCTTCACAGAAGGGTCCTCGAGGGAGAGCGGGAGACGCCGTTGATCGCGCTGCGCAACGCGGCCCTGATCGCAGTCGCCTACGACACGCTGCTGCGCCGCTCCGAACTCGTCTCATTATATATAGGGGATCTGGAGCGCGGCGCCGACGGCTCGGGCACCGTGCTGGTGCGACGCTCGAAGGCCGACCAGGAGGGCGAGGGAGCGATCAAGTATCTTGCGCCCGACACCTGGGCGCATGTCGAGGCCTGGCTCGCGGCCGCGCGGCTCGACGGCGGTCCCCTGTTCCGCCCTCTGACGAAGGGCGGGCGGGTCGGAGACGCCATGCTCGGCGCCGCCGAGGTCTCGCGCGTGTTCCGCGACCTCGCCGTGACGGCCGGGCTGAAGCTCACCCGCCTCCCCTCGGGCCACTCGACGCGGGTCGGGGCGACGCAGGACATGTTCGCGGCCGGATTCGAACTGCTCGAGGTGATGCAGGCGGGTTCCTGGAAGACGCCGGCCATGCCGGCCCGCTACGGCGAGCCACTCAGGGCGCAGCGCGGAGCGGCCAGGAAGCTCGCCACGCTCCAGAACCGTGCCTGACGGCATCCTCGGTGCTGCTGCCAGGCGGAATCGGGAAAGGCGCGGAAGTTCTATCCTGTAGATCGGCTTCGAAGCATGGCCCCGGCAAAAACTTTGCTAACGTGCTCTCTGATTTGCGAAAATCGAGATCGGGGTGGGGTCACGTTCGGCGCCGATCGTGCCCCCACCCCAAAGCGAAATTTCGCTGATATTTCGGCTTATTGAGCCCAGTCCTGGGAGGGGTGAACCTTCAACGCCTTTTTACAATCCGAGAGGCGGGTAGAACCAGCCAAGCCATGCGGTAGCCGCACGCGGGCGTTCGACATGGCGGACGGGTCTCAGACCTTGCGGGGTGCTATGCCGACGGCCTCTCGACGCTTGCGCGCCGCGGCGGTCGCGAACGCCGGCAGGCAGCCCGGCACAGAGAGCACGCGATGACAGGCCGGCGCGGGCCAGTTCCCTGCGCCATGCCCGTGAAGCCTTGGGTCGGGTGGTCGTGTGAAGGTCGGTGGCGCAGGGAACAGGAACCGTTGCGCCGGCTTATGGCCTGTCCTTCGCCATCCTACTGTAGCTGATACGGATCGGCGTTTGCCCTGATCCAGCGCGGTGAGAGGATGTCGCCGTCCTCGGTGATGATCCAGGGCTGCGCGTCGTCAGCCTCAATGCTTTCGGCCGCAGCCGCGAGGGCTTCCCGCAGCGTCGAGAACGTCTGCCCTCGTGCGGTATGAGCTGGCCTGTTGGACGGCCAGACGGTCAGCTCGGCACGCTTATCGAGGTCAGCAAGTACCATGCACATGCTCCGGTTCATCGCAGGAGCAGAGGTGTCTACCGCTCCACCATGATCGGCGTGTGGCGATCTTGTTGCTGGACCGTGTCGCTGAAATCACGTGGGCGTGAGGTCGGTTTGGCCTTCGCGATGCGGATACCAGCCTTCCTGCGGTCGACCCGAAGCCCGATCGTCGCCAGCTTGCCCGCCATCCCCGTCAGGATCTCGCGAAGGTGCGCTACGTCCCGGCAACCGGTCGCCGCTGCGATCCCGGCCTCGTCATGCCGGCTGCCGAGGGCGAGAAGCGCCAGGATGCCCGCGATGGTCGCCGTGGTGCCGATCCCGCCACCCGGACCGACGATCATCATCGCGGCCTCGTTCACGCCCCACAGCTTGCCCGCCGGTGGCCGGAAATTCGGCATCACCTGAGCCTGGAACACGCGTGCGGCCTCGTCAGCTCGGGCTTGCGCCTCGGCACGCTTGGTCGCGACGGGGGCTGGTTCCGTTCCCGGTTGGCCGTGATCGGTTGGCTTCGACCCAGCCGGTACGGTGGTTCTGCGTCGCCGCGCACTCGAAACTGACACTTGGTACCACCTTACGGAAAGCAAGCTTCAGCGGATCAGCCAGACCCCTACGAGAGATAGGGTCGCCGAGTAGACCGGATGGTGATCCTCGTCGGTCACGACCACGGTATAGGCGTTCCGGCCGCTCTCATGCAGCGCTTGGTCCCTCGCAACGTCGGGGAGCAGCCGCATCGCCTGCTCGCGCACCTCGTCCAAGGTGTCGAACTCGGTGCCCTTGTCATCGAACTGATGAACGCTGCCGTCATGAACGTCGAAGAAGTAGCGCGCCACGGGTGCACTCCACGCGCCGGTTTGGGGGCGAGAGCACACGCATCTCTCGGGCACTGGCTGCCAGGGGATCGAAGCGACCGATCGCTAACCGTGCTCCTTCCGTCCGCAGGCCGCAATCACATAAGCGATAGGGAGCCAAGCGTCAGATTTGGACCACTGGCGATCACCGCGGCCCTCAGCGCGGCAGCGGCAGGCGCGATCAGCAGACTCGGCGCGGAATGAGAAAGGGCGGGACTGCTCCCGACCTGACCCTACTCGAACTTGCCACAGAGAACGCGAAGCTGCGCCTTCAACTCCCGGAGGCATAGAACCAGCTCGTCGTGATGGCGGTCAACGCTGACTAGCTGCACGCGCAAATCGACGCGTTGCAGGGGGAGCTGATGCGGCGACAGAATTATGGGGTGACCACTTCGGCGAGTTTGGTCGCAACGCTCGCCATCGAGCCCTCGGCGGTGCTCAGGCCGCTGCGAGAGGCGAGCATGGGGCTAATCTCACGTAGCGCATCGTACGTTGTGTTGTGCACGATAGGCACGAGCAGATCGCACGCTAGGAGTACGGAAAGCTCCTTCTCGGCAATACCCTCCGCCTGAATGCGAGCCAAGAATGCGGTAGTCACCAGGACGAGGCCAACGCGCGACTTGGCTGTAGATCGGTTTCGAAGCATGACCCCGGCAAAAACTTTGCTAATGTTCTCTCTGATCTGCGAAAATTTAGATTGGGGTGGGGTCACGTTCGGCGCCGATCGTGACCCCACCCCAAAGCGAAATCTCGCTTATATTTCAACTTATTGAGCCCAGTCCTGGGAGGGGTGAACCTTCAACGCCTTTTCACAAACGATATCGACCAGAGGACCAGACCGCCGAGGGCGAGGGCGACCCCGACCCATCCGGTCGAAGGCAGGCCGAGCCCGGCCACGAGAGCGAGGCCGGCGAGCCAGGGCCCGAGAGCGTTGGCGACGTTGAAGGCGGAATGATTCAGGGCCGCGGCCAGGGTCTGGGCATCCTCGGCCACGTCCATCAGGCGGGTCTGCAGGATGGTGGCGAGACCGCCGCCGCATCCGATCAGGAAGACCACCGGACCCAGCGTCCACAGGCTGCCCACGGCGAAGGGGTATAGGGCGAGAGCGCATACGCTCCAGATCAGCGTCGCCCCGGCCGCCGGCATCAACGCGCGGTCGGCCGCCCAGGCGCAGACGAGATTGCCGACGGTGAGGCCGAGGCCGAACAGGGCCAGCACCACCGGGATCGCGACCGGCGAGGCATGGGTCACCTCCAGCATCGTCGAAGCCAGGTAGGTGTAGACCGAGAACAGCCCGCCGAAGCCGATCGCGCCGGTCGCGAGCGTCAGCCAGACCTGACCGCGCCGCAGGGCTCCGAGCTCCCGCAGGGCGCTCGCACCCTGGGCGGGGGCGCCGAGCGGCGCGAGGATGCGCACCATGGCGGCGGTCGTCAGGGCGAGCAGGGCGACCAGACCGAAGCTCCAGCGCCACCCGACGAGCTGCCCGATGACGTTGGCCAGGGGAACGCCGACGACGGTGGCGACGGTCAGGCCCGCGATCACCCGGGAGACCGCCTGGGTCCGCCGGTCGCGCGACACCAGCGAGGCGGCCACGAGGGCGGCTACGCCGAAGTAGGCCCCGTGCGGCAGGCCGGCGAGGAAGCGGAAGCCGAGCATCCAGTGGTAGCTCGGCGCCAGGGCGGAAAGGCCGTTGCACAGCGCGAACAGGACCATCAGCCCGACGAGAAGCGTGCGACGGGCGATCCTGGCCGCGAGCACCGCGATGACGGGCGCCCCCACCACGACGCCGAGGGCGTAGGCGCTGATCACGTGGCCGGCGGTGGGAGCGTCGATGCCGAGATCGGGGGCGAAATCGGGCACGAGGCTCATCGCCGCGAACTCGGTCGTGCCGATGGCGAACCCGCCCATCGCCAGCGCGAGCAGCACGAGGGTCGGATGATGGCCCGGGTTCGGCGCGTTCGGCGCGGCCGTCGCCGCCGCCTCGGCGTCGAGCGGAGCGGTCTCGGGGAGATCAACGAGGGTCATCGGATTGCAACCATGGAATGTGCGTGGCCGCCGCCGACGCCCTCGTCCGAAGCATCCAGCGCATCGAGCAAGTAGCCTGCCCGTTCACACGTCCCCAAGCAGGTGACGGCTCCCAAGCATGTCCGGCGCGTTGTCAGCGGTTGGCAGGAGGACATCATGGGCGACGACAAGGACAGAACCGACGAAGCGCCGGCGCCGACCGAGGACCTCGGCTTGCCGACGCCGCCGAGCCCGGGACGACTACCGCCGCCCCACCTGCCGCCGCCCCCGGAAGACGACGTCCCGTCCGACGAGCCTGTCCCAAGCGGACGAGATTGAGCCGACCGTCCCGATCGCTAGGCGAGACCCTGCCAAGGACCGGCGGGGCGACGACTGTCGATTGGCGGGACGCATCCCCATGCCCGGCAACCTCAGTCGTCGGTTTCGCCGCCCGATCCCGCACGGGACCGCTCGTAGGCGGCGATGGCCTGCGAACATCCCGGCGAAAGATTCGGGCGATTGCGCCTGAAGCAGGCCTTCACCTCGGGCCCGCCCGGCTTCATGCCGGCGCACAGGCGAAGGTAGTCGCCCCCGCAATTCGCACGCATCGCCTCCATCTCGGGGCCCTCCTGGGCATTGGAGGGCCGGGAGACGACCAGAGCGCCCGCGACGGCGAGTCCGGTCAGGGCGAGGATGCGGATATTCATCATGCTGTCTTTTCGAGTGGTGGGGCCGGATGCGAAACTCACGCGGGCGCCAGCCCGCGCGGGTCGACGTCGCCTCAGCGAGCGGGCTGGCTCGGCGCGGCGGGCGGGCTGGCGAGTTGCTGACGGACCTCGGCGAGCTTCGCCTGGGCCGTGCTCAGATCCTGACGGGCCGCGGCCAGCCGTTCGTCGAGAGCCGCAGCCTCCTTGTTGCGGGTCGCGAGGGTCTCGGTCAGCGTAGCCAACTCGCCCTGCGCGTCGGTCTGGCGCTTGCGCAGGGTATCGAGGGCGGCCGTACCGGCATCGCGGTCGGCTGAGAGCTTCTGCAGCGCCTGCTCGGCCTGTCCGCGCTCGGACACGACGCGGTCGCGCTGCGCCTGGGCCTCGGCGAGTTCCTTGCGGACGTTCGCCAGCGCATCCCGCGCCTGCTGGGCGTCGCGGTTGGACTGCTCGATCTCGGACGTGAGCTTGTCCTTGCTGGCGGTCAGGTCGGCGACGGCCTTCTCGCTGTCCGTCCTTTGATCGGCGGTCTGGCCGGTCGCGGCGCGTGCGTCCGCCAGTTCCTTCTGGGCGGCGGCGGCGGCCTCGCGGGCGTTCTGTTGGCGCTCCTCGGCCTTGGCGAGGTCGGCTGCCTTGGCGGTCGCCTCCTGGGTCATGGTCGCCAGATCGGCGCGGAGCTTGGCCTCCTGCACCCGGGCGTCCTCCAGGCGGCGTCCGACCTCGGCTAGGTCCTGGGTCCGGTCGGCGGCGGACTTCTCGGCGGTGGCGATGGCCTCGCGCAGCGGGGTCAGCTTTCCTTCGGCCTGGGCCACCTGGGACTGCAGGTCAGCGAGCTTCCGGGTCTCGGCCTCCGCCGCCTTCTTCGCCTCGGTCGCCTTGGCCTCGGCCGCCTGCTGCTCCTGGGTCAGGGTCGCGGCGCGGGACTTCGCCTGCTCGGCGGCTTGGCTCGCCTGCTTGTCCTGCTGTTGAGCGGTGGCGATCTTGGCCTGGAGCGAAGACAGGGTGCCGGCGGTCGAGACCTGTCGGTCCAGATCGGTACGGAGCGCGGTCTGCTGGCCCTGCAGTTCCTCGATGCGATGGTCGCGGGCGCTGCGCTGACGCGCGCCGGCGATCGAGGCGACGATCAGCCAGACTAGGAGGACGGCGGCGACGACCGCGAGGCTGAAGGTCAACGGGCGTCGAAGTTCGGAACGGTAGTCGATGGCCATGGGGGTCTCGCAAGGTCTGGGAAGGCGGTGGTTCGAACCCCGGCGCGGCATCGCCCGGCGTCAGGTGCGGCCGGCGCCCCGGGGTGCCGACCGTGTCGCGGCGTCAGGCTGGACGGCGACCGTCGCTGGCGTAGCGGTCGATGGCCGAAGGCAGCTCCCGCGAGAGGCGGGACAGGAGCGCCGAGCGGCTCAAACCGGTTTGCTGGGTGAGATGATGGAGGGTGTCCGGGCCGATGGCGCGTTCGAGGTCGGCCTCGGGGATGTCGCGGTTGGCGCCCTGGTTGACCCATGAGTTCGCCGTCTCGCCGTGCCCGCCCTTGGTGAAGTGGTCGACGAGCTCGCCGAGGCCGCTGGCGATCAGGCCGCCGACGCCGGCCGTGCCCAGACCGCCGAGCAGGCTGCCGAGATTGCCGATGCCGCCCGTGGCGCCGGCGTTCGACGCGGTGTTCGGGATCGGCGGCACGGTGGCGTGGGTCGGGTTCAGGGAGGGGCTCGAAGCGGTGTCGTGGCCCTTCAGCAGCTCGGCGAGCTTGTCGCGGTTCTGGTAGCCGGCCACGGCCAGCAGGCCCAGCAGCGCGGTCATCGAGGGGTAGCCCTTGCTCATCGTGTTTCCCTTTCCGTGTTCGATGCGTCCCGGACGACGTCGTCCGGGTCCTCGCGGTCAGCCGATCGAGGCGGCTCCCGACGATGTCATGAGCCCGGCGAGGTCGGGCTCGTCGCCCTCCGGTTGCCCGGCGGCGATGGTCCGCTTGACCGTCGAGCGGGCCGCGTCGATGGCGATGGCCGCCGCCGACATGGTCCTGGCCTCCGTCGGACGCTCGAGCGCGTGCTTGGCGATGTCGCCGGCCAGATCGTCGATCTCGCGGGCGAGCGCTTCGAGGCGGTGCGGCTCCGCGTCGTCCTGTGCCTCGCGTCGGATCTCCAGCAGCCGGTCGGTGGCTTCCTCGACGCGCTCGCGCCGGATGCGCGACAGGCGCTGCCCGACCCACGCCACCGCCGAGCCGATGCCGCCGCCGAGAAACGCGACGAGGTAGATCCAGGTTTCGTAGCGCTCGACGAAGCTCTGCTGCTCGCGCTCGAAATAGTCGACGGCGCCCGGATGGATCGGCAGCCGCGCGCTCGTCGCGGCCGCGGTGCTGTCGTAGCTCGGCGCCTGCAGGTAGTCCGCGGCCGGGGTCACGTTCGCCATGCCGCTGCGCAGCTCGAACAGGTGCTGGGTCACGTCGGCCGCCACCGGCCGCGACAGGTTCGCCCGCGCCATCAGCCGGTAGGAGGCGCCGACGGTGGCGACATCCTCGGCGGGGACCTGCGGGCTGCCGCCGAAGGTCTCGGCGGGCATGGTGACCGCCTGAAGACGCGGCAGGCGGGCGACGATGGCGGCGGCGTTCGCGACCGTGACGAAGGCGACCTTCCGGTTCTTGCTCGCACCCTGCACGATGCCGATGATGCGCTGTGCGGCCGCCGCCGTCGGCGAGATCACCGAGATGACGGCGTCCACGCGCTTCTTGGCGAACGCCGCCGCCAAGTCGGCTTCGGGCATCTCGACGAGGGCGACATGCCGGGGCGGCAACGGCCCCTCGGGATCGTGGTCGAGCAGCGTCAAGCCGTAATGCTCGACCATCGCCTTGATCAGGTCCTGGTCCGCGTCGCGGTGGGCGAGGATGGCGAGGCGCTTGCGGTCGAGGTCCGGGAAGCTCGTCAGGCCCGACGCCTCGGGCGAGGCGATGATCATCGCCTGATCGCGCAGGATCGCGAGCGTCAGTCCGTTGTCGGGAAGGTTCACGTCCGGACGCACCACCGCGAGGTCGGCCCGGCCGTCCTCGAGCGCCGCCGCGCTGTCGCGCACGTCGTCGAAGGGCAGGATCTTGAGGCGGATCTCCTTGTGCCGCCGGGCCAGCGCGTCGGCGTAGGCCCGGATCACGGCCGGCTCCGTGCCGTCGCTGGGCGCCACGGCGATGGTCAGCACCGTGGCGCGCGACACCCAGTAGGCGGCCGCCGCCCCGAGCCCGAGCACCACCGCGAGGGCGAGGAACACGAACTCGCGGCGGAGGACCAGGGACGTCATGATGGACCGGGTCAGAACTTGCCCGGTGCGTTGCCGGCCTTCTCGAGACGCTGCTCGGTCTCGCCGGGGAGCGCCTGGAGACCCTGCCGTTCCGGCATCTGCAGTTCAGGCTCGAGGGCACGCATCGAGCTGTAGAGCCCGGCGGCGACGGCGCCTCCGAGGAGCGGCGCGACGATGAACAGCCAGAGCTGCTGGACAGCGGCCCAGCCGGCGAACAGGGCCGGTCCGATGCTGCGGGCCGGATTGACCGAGGTGTTGGTCACAGGGATCGACACGAGGTGGATCACCACCAGGACGGTCCCGATCGCGAGCCCGGCGAAGCCGACCGGAGCCTTGAGATCGGTCGCACCGAGGATGGTCAGGACCAGCAGGGTCGTCAGCACGAACTCGGCGATGAACGCCGCCGCCAGATTGTAGTGGCCGGGCGAGCGCAGATCGAACCCGTTCGAGGCGAAGCCGGTGGCGACCGCGTCGAAGCCGGGCCGACCCGTCGCGATCAGGTAGAGGACGTAGGATGCCGCGATGGCACCGAGGACCTGGGCGGCCACGTAGGCGGGGAGCCGTGCGGCGGGGAACTTCCGGCTCAGCGTCAGGCCGAGGGTCACGGCCGGGTTGAGGTGGCACCCGGAGATCGGCCCCAGGGCGTAGATCATCGCCATCAGGGCGAAGCCGAAGGAGAGCGCGACGCCGGCGTAGCCGATGTGGTCGGCGGCGAGAACGGCGCTGCCGCACCCGCAGAGGACGAGGACGAAGGTGCCGACGAACTCGGCGAGGTAGGGGCGCATCGGTGGGGAAGCCTTCCGGATCGAGGTCGGGGATGTCTGCGGAGTGCCGGCAACACGAGACATCCACGGATCCGCGACGCGTCCGGGAGCTATGGCGTCATGGCACCGGGCCCGCCGCCCTGGCAGGCCCGGTGGTTCGGTTCGTTACGGACAGGCGTGACGAACGCCGTCGTTGCCGAGGTACGTTCCGCTCGACGCGTCGTAGGAGCGGAAGCGACGGGCGCAGTAGGCGACGGCGTCCGGACCCGGACCGCCCTGCACGACCACCGGCGCGGCCTGCGCCTGCGAGTTGGCGATGGCCCCGCCGATGATGGCGCCGGCCGCGAGACCCGCAACGCCCGCGCCCACCGCGGCGCCGACGCCGGGCCCGCGGCGGTAGCCGTAGCCGCGACCGTAGCCCCGACCGTAGCCGTAGCCCCGACCGTACCCGCGGCCGCCGCGCCATCCGCCACGATGGCCGAATCGGCGGAACTGGACGTACCCGGTCGGCAGGTCGCCGCGCACGAGTGCTTCGATGGGAGTCGTGGAGGTCGCCGGCGCGGCATGCGCCGGCAGCCCGGCGAGGGTGGCGGCAATGGTGGCGGCGAGGGCGAGGGACAGCTTCATCGTGGATCGTCTCCTGGCGTTGAGGGTGGCGAGGGGTCTCAGTAGCCCCGACGGTTCGTCGGGGTCGTCGACCGGCCGGTGAAGCCGCGGCTGACGTAGGCGATGATCTTCGGGAGCACGAAGGCGGTGAGGAGCTTGCGGATCATGGGCTGGTCTCCGGGACTGCGGGTTCAGTGCTTGCGGCGGGACAACCAGCCCACCGCGAAGGCGACGGCGGCGAGGCCGAGCAGGGCAGAGGTGCGGTGGTCGTCGGCGTAGCGCACGGCCTGGCGGCCGTAGGTCGTGCCGCGTTTCCGGGCGTGACGTGCGAAGTCGCGTCCGTCTTCGATCAGATTGCCGGCCCGGTCCCGGACCTCGTGGGCGAGATCGCGTCCGTCGTCGATGAGATCCTCGGCCCGGTCGCGGGCGCGGCCGTAGGCGTACTGAGCGCCCCCGGCGACCTGGTTCACGGCGCCTCGGACCTGCCGGGCCGGATCACCGGTGATGCCGCCGACGGCGGTTTGGGCGCGCCCCTTGAGGTGACGGGAGGCGCCGCGGAACTGGTCGCGGTTCATGGGGGACTCCTGGGTTCGAGGATGATGGGGGCGGCGGGACCTGGGTGATGTCTCCCACCGCCGTCGCGGATCAGCGCTTGCCGGTGACCTTGTCGACGACGGAGGCGACACCGTCCTTGGCTTCGCCGACGGTGCGCTGGGCCTCGCCCTTCAGCTCCTGGGCCTTACCCTCGACCACGAGCTTGTCGTTGCCCGTGACCTTGCCGGCGGCCTGCTTGACGTTGCCGGCCGCCTCGTTGGCGAGGCCCTTCAGCTTGTCCGTGGTGCTGCTCATGGGATGCTCCTTGATGTCCGGTGAAAGCGGTCTTCGGTGAGGAGGCCGGCCGGTCGCGGAGACCGGCCGGGGATCGGTTCAGGCGCGGCGGGCGGCGTAGCCGTCGGCCAGGGTGTGGAGCTTCGGGGCGCCGAAGCGGCCGCCGAAGAAGCCGGCGAGCGCGCCGAGGATCAGCGCGAGCGCGCCGTAGAACGCACCCTGGGTGGCGGCGCTGCGGGCGGTCTCGGCGGCGACGGTCGCCTTCTGCTTGGCGTCGGCGAGCGCCGTCTCGTACTGCTTCTCGTAGCCCTGGATCTGCGTCTTGGCCTGATCGACCGGAATGCCCTGGGCCTTGGCCAGCGCGTCGGCGGCGCGGTTCTCTGCCTGGGCCTTCTGGGCCGGGTCGCCCGAGAGCAGGGCGCGGATCGCGGAGGCTGCGGCGTCACGCAGGGCCTGCGGGTCCTGACCGTTGGCCTGCTGGCGCACCGACTTCTCGATGCCGTCGAGCGGGTTCGAGATCTGGGCCAGCGACGGGGCAGCCGCCTGGGCTGCGGTCTTCACGGTGCCGCCGACGAGCGAGCCGGCGCCGCCGAGCGTGCTGGTCACGCCGGAGAACGCGCCGCCGATGAGGCCGCCCGCGGTCGAGGTGAGCAGGTACAGCACGACGAGGGTGGTCACCGCCCAGGAGACGAGGCCGTGCAGGCCGGCCGCTCCCGCGATCGGCTTGCCCGAGAGACGTCCGGCGAGAAAGCCGCCGGCGAGCGCAGCGACGATGCCGGAGACGACGAACCAGATGCCGGCGCCCATGGACAGGGTCGAAGCGGTCGGGTTGTCGGCCGCCGGGCCGCCGACGCTGGACAGGCCGACGCCGACGCCGACCATGTTGAGGACGACCTGGGTCACCAGGGCGGTGACGGCGCCGGCGAAGATCGCGCCCCACGAGACCTGGTTCAGCAGGACGGTACGGGTGTCGGCCGAGGCCGCGGCGGTCGGGGTCGTGAGGATGGGGGAAGTGGACACGTACAGGTACTCCGGGTCGTCGGTCGTCCGAGAAGTTCGGTCGTTCGAGGGGTCAGTCGGCGGGGTGGAACTCTGCGATCCGACCGCGCAGTCCCCGCGCGGTCGGATCGATCAATCGCGGATCTGGGTCAGTCGCGACCGTGGATGAGCAGGCCGAGGCCGTAGCCAAGCAGGCCGACCACAAGGAGAGCGGCGATGGGGTGCTCGGCGATCCGGCCGGTGGCTGCGCCGCCGCCTTGGCGAAGGGCGCGGGCGCCGTCCTCGTAGGCGTCGCCGGCGCGGTCGTAGGCGTCGCGCCCGGCGCTGCGGACGTAGCGCTCGCCGCGGTCGTAGGCGTCCTCGGCGGCACCCCGGGCCCGGCGGGCGCGGTCCTCGACGTCGTCCGAGCCGACGAGGTTGCCGACCGCGTCGCGGACCCTGCCGCCGATGTCGCGAGCCGTATCGGCCACCGTTTCCGCCGCATCGCGCACGGTGTCCTTGGCCTGGCCGTAGAGGTTCTCGGCGGCGCCCTGCGCCTCGCGGGCGCGACCCTCGACCGAGTCCCGCTTCGACCCGGTGAGGTCGCCCACCGTGCCCTGCACCTTGCCGCCGAGTTCCTTGGCGGCGCCGGTGATGCGATCCGTATCAACCATGATCTTTGTCCTAATCAATCTTCGACGTGGTTTCGTCAGATGAGGCGTATGACGGAAGCTATGCCGTTGGGGTGGGCTTCGGTTTCGCTTCGGCCTTCGACAATTTCTGCTTAGATTTGCCCTCGGCCTCGACTTTGGGATCGCCGACCAACTTTCCGATGGCTTCCATGATCGTGCCTTTGGTCTTTTCGGACGTGTCGGTCGACTTCCGCGCGTTCACGATGCTCTCCCAAGCCTGGACGATTCATGCACTCGTCAGGTGGCCCGCCGATCCCGGCGAGCAATGATGCAGATGTACCGGTTGTCAGGTTTTTATTTGCCAGTCGCGGTCGTCGGAAAGCCGTTCTCGCGGCCCCAGACGATGACCTCGGTGCGCTTGTGGACGCCGAGCTTGCGGTAGAGCGATGCGGAGTGGTTGCGCACCGTGTTCTTCGAGAGGTTCAGCCGCCCGGCGATGGCGTCGTCGTGAAGGCCCTGGCAGATCAGGTCCAGGATCTGGCGCTCGCGCACCGTGACGTTCGGGACGATGCCGTCCTCGTGGTCGTTGCCCGGCCGGCGCAGGTTGGCCAACTTCTCGATCAGCCCGCGGCTGAACCAGGAGGTGTCGGCCATGACCGCCTCGACCGCTTCGAACATCTCCCGCTCGCTGCGCTTTCGGTCGGTGATGTCCTGCAGAACCATGAGGGCGAAGCTCTCGGAGCCGATCTCCACGCGCTCGGCCGAGACCAGGCAGTCGAAGTTGGTGCCGTCCTCGTGCTTGAGGCAGACCTCCAGGCCGAGCACGAAACCGGTCCGCGCCACCGCCGACTCGAACCTGGTCCGGGCCACGTCGTGAACCCAGAGTCCGAGTTCGTCCGGCGTGCGCCCCGAGACCTTGTCGGCGCCGTAGCCGAACACCCGGGTGAAGGCCTCGTTGGCCCCGGTGATGGCGAAGTCGTCGACACGCGCCAGAATTGTCGGCACCGGGGTCAGGCGGAACGCCTTGGCGAAGCGCTCCTCGCTCTGCCGCAGGGCCGTCTCCGCCTTGCGGCGCAGGTCCAGGTCGGCGAAGCTGAACAGCATGCACGGCTCGTCGCCGAGCTCCATCGGCTGCCCGGCGACGATGACGTAGCGGGTGCCGCCGTCCGGCAGATCGAGGCAGGCCTCCATCTGCGGGATGGTGGCGCCTTCGTTGAGCCGGTTGATCGCGAGATCGCGGTTGCGGGCGCCGGCCAGCACGTCGACCTCGTAGACGCTGCGGCCGATCACGGCGTCGCGGGTGTAGCCGGTCATCTCGAGGAAGCCGGTGTTGACCTTGACGTGGCGTAGGTCCGAGAGCCGGCAGATCACCGCCGGCGCCGGGTTGGCGTTGAAGGTGGCCTCGAAGCGCTCCTCGGCCTCGAACTGGTCCGAGACGTCCTTGAGGATGAGCGCGAGGCAGCTCGGATTGCCCTCGTGGTCGGTGGCGACGAGGCTACGCAGGGAATGGACGAAATCCACGTCCGGTTTGTCGGTGCGCTTCACGTCGACGATGACGTCGTGGAAGCGCTCGCCCGATACCACCCGCTCCATCGGATACTGGTTCGGCGTGTGGTTGTTGCGGTAGCGCAGGGCGAAGCGCTCGCGATAGGCGTCCACCGTCTCGCCGAGTTCGCCGACCGTCTCCGCACCATGCATCGCGAGCGCGGCCTCGTTGGCATAGGCGATGGTCTGGTCGGGCTCGACCAGGATCACGCCTTCGCTGAGGCCGGCGATGATCTGCCGGAGCTCATGCCTGTCGACGCCAACCGTCACCTTCGCCCGCCTTCCGTGCTGCTCGACTCAATGCAGCCCGTAACAGCCATCTCCGGCCACGGTTCCGGTCGGACGCAAGAAAGCGGCTGGTATATCCAGATCATTGACGTGAACGTGAACGATCAGCCAAAACCCGGCGGGCAACTTTCATCGTAGAGGGG
Organism: Methylobacterium sp. WL8; assembly: GCF_008040045.1. Lineage (NCBI taxonomy): Bacteria > Pseudomonadati > Pseudomonadota > Alphaproteobacteria > Hyphomicrobiales > Methylobacteriaceae > Methylobacterium > Methylobacterium sp. WL8. The sequence goes on from NZ_VRVF01000037.1 coordinate 20,411, forward strand.
CGGACACACCCGGTCGTTTCCCGGGAGAAGGCTGAATTCCCTCGCATGTACTTAAGCAAAAACACCGACGAACCTTCGCCGAGCGAGGGACTGCCCCGTCATGTCCAGGATCTGATCGGGCGGCGACTGGCCGAGATCGTTCCGAAGGTGGACGACGTCGACGACGGGACGCGGCTCGGGCAGGTCTTGCTTCGGCTCAAGGCCGCCTTGCGCGACGCGGAAGCGGAACGACAGATCACGAAGGCGTTCGGCGACGAACTCATCGCGCTGGTACCGCGTCTGCGCCGGTTCGCCCGCCTTCGCACCGGCTCGGAGGCGGAGGCTGACGACATGGTCCAGGCCACGCTGATGCGGGCCTGGGAGCACCGCTCCCAGTTCCAGGCCGGCACCAACCTCGTCGGCTGGCTCTTCACGATCCTGCGCAACACCCACCTGAACCAGCGCAAGCGCCGGCGTCGCGAGGTCGAGGACGTCGACGGCCTCTTCGCGGGGGCGTTGTCCGCGGCGCCGGACCAGGAGCATCGGATCGCCCTGTTCGAGTTGCAGGCCGCGCTCGACGCCCTTCCCGCCGAGCAGCGCGAGACGCTGCTGCTCGTGACGGTGGACGGGCTCAGGCACGATGAGGCGGCGGAGGTTCTGGGGTGTCAGGTCGGCACCGTGAAGAGCCGGGTGAGCCGGGCGCGCGAACGCCTCTCGGCGACCCTGGGTCTCGCATGACGGCCGACGCGCCTGCCGACGATGCCAAGGCGCCCCTTCGGCCGTTCGATCCCGCGCCGACGGCCGCCTTGGTCCGGGCCGCCCTGGATTGCCACCTGCGGGAACGCGCGCCCGACCAGCGCCTCGCGTTCTGGAAGGCCGTCGCCCTCGGCTGCGGCGGTGTGTTCGAGGAGCTCGCAGGATGTTCGGCGAAGGAGTCCGCCCTGCCCAGGCCTGGGCCGGCGGATGGCCCGTCGACGCCCTGAACGTCGGCGGGCGGCTAGGTTTTACCAAAATATCTTTCATTAAAATGATGCATCTGCATCATTGAGCACCGGCATCGCAATCATATCTTTCGCCCATCGCCGAACACCGCGGGTGAGCGGCGAGACAGCTTCGAAGTTATGCCGGGCCACCTGAAAACCCCCGATCGGGTCCGCATGGCCGCAGGGCCGGGCGTCGTGCCGTTCCGGGCGCACGTCCGGCCCGTAGGCCCACTCCTCGAACAGCGATGAAGGATACCAGAGTGGCCAATCCCGGCATGCCCGATCCCATTCCCGGTCGCGACATTCCCTCGGAGACGCCGCCGAGGCCGTTCCCGGGCGAGCGCCCGCTCGGACCGGACGAGCCGTCCGCGCCGTTCGAGGAACCGCCGTCCGACATCCCGCGCGAACCCGACGAACCGCCCGGCGAGCCGGCGGGGCCGGGGACACGCGCCTGAGCGCCCTCCTGCAGACCTACGAGGCGCGGGCGATCGAGGAGGCCGTCGAGACCGGCATGGCGCGCAGCGAACTCATGGCGACCCTGGGCGGCCGGCGCCTGACGGAGGTCATCCCGCCCATGGCCGGCGAACCCATTCCGGACTACGCGGCCCGGGCCACCGGCGAGCTCATGGTCCGCTACCTTGCCCACGACGACGACACCACGCCGCCCGGCTGAAGGGCGGTTCCTCAAGAGGAGCCCATGTCACCCCATTTGAAGTTCGCCGCGCTGCTGCTGAGCATCGCCTGCGCCGCACCTGTCCCCGTCGAAGCCCGGACCGGCTTCGACGGCCGATGGTCCGTTTCCGCCACCGTCGATGATGGCGGCTGCACGGGCCCCTACCGATATCCGATCGTCGTCCGCGACGGCATCGTCGACGACGCGAGCGGCAGCGGAGCCGACGCGTCCGGGCGCGTCGGGAAGGGCGGTCGCCTCGTCGGATCGATCAGGAGCGGGTTGGCCAGCATCGCCGTCGAAGGCCGCCTTCGGACATCGGCCGGATCCGGTCGATGGAACATGGCCGGACCCATTTCCTGCAGCGGCCGCTGGACGGCAAGCAGATCGGGGTGACGACATACCAAGCAAGGGCGTCCGGTTCGCATCGGGCGCCCTTTTCCGTTGGACGTCTCCATGAGCTGGGAGCGGATGATGGTCCGTTCGCGCCCGAGGCGAACCTGCAGCGTCCGGCAACCGGTCTGACGGGTGCGGAGCCTCGCATCGAGGGCATCGTGCGGTATCGGGATCGCACCGGCTGACGCGCGCCCGGCCATCGAGCAACTGGTCGAGGAAGGCACGCTCGTCCCCGTGCACGGCCGCGGCTGGCAGCATCAGGCCTATCTGCACAGGGATGCGAAGCCCGGGTGCATGATGCCGACCTGCGGTTGAAGCGGGCGTTTCATCCTTCCGATTCAAGTCGAAGTCGGCCTCGGGATTGCCTCATCTAGAAATTGAGTCCACGTTCGCGACCTTCGCGTGCAGGTAACCTATGTCCGGGTGCGCGACGCAAACCGGAGTCGCCCATGGTGGATCGCCAACACCCGGATCGATGCCTCGAGGTCGCCCGCGAGCTGCGCGCGGCGGCCGAAGAGACGCGGCGGACGATCCAGGCGTCGCGCGATCTCGTCCGGCGCTCCCGCGAGCAGACCGCCGCAGGGCCGGCATCGCGCGAGTGCGACGGCGATGCACCTTCGAACCAGTTGGTGACGTCTCTCATCGAGGCCTACGAGGCCGCCGAAATCGACGCCGACGAACGGACCCGCCAGCTTCTCGGGCAGGTGCTCCATCATGTCGGGCGTCGCGTCGCTGCCGCGATGGGACCGCGGGCGGCCGGGATCGCCGTGCATTGATCGGCGGCAGGCCATGACGAACGGCGATGATCCGCAGGACGACGACGTCGGTGCGCTGGACCGCATCGCCCGGGCGCTGGGCGTTCCGATCGCAACCTTCCTGACGGCCTGCCCCGCCGGAACATCGGACACCGCACTCGACATGTCGTCGCTGGATAATCCTGCCGAGGTGGTGACCCTGCTGCGTCTGTTCGTGCGGCTGAAGAGCCCCGAGGCGCGGGCGCGCTGCCTCGCCTACATCGCGCAGGAAGCCACGAACGACGACTGATCCGCACCGTCGTCCTCGACATCGGGCGAGAAGGCATGTTGCTGGACCCCGACGAACGGCGCGGCATCGATCCGAAGGCTCAGAACGTGGCGATGGACCAGGACCACTTCCCGATCGTCGGCATCGGCGCGTCCGCGGGCGGCATCGAAGCGATGCAGGGCTTCTTCCGCGGGGTGCCGGAGACGCTGGAGGCGGCCTTCGTCGTCGTCACGCATCTCAGCCGGAAGCACAAGAGCCTGCTCCCGGAGGTGCTGGCCCGGTTCACGACGTTCGACGTCGAGGCCGCTGCCGACGGCGTGCCGGTCCGACCGGGCCACGTCTACGTCATGCCGGCGGGCTTCGTCATGGGCATCGCGGGTGGTCGGCTGACGTTGAGGCCGCTCGGTCCTGAGGGCCGCGAGGCCAAGCCGATCGACATCTTCCTGACCGCCCTGGCCATCGACCAGCGCGAGCGCGCGGTGGGCGTGATCCTGTCCGGCGGCGACGGCGACGGCGCCATCGGCGTCAAGGCGATCAAGGAGCACGGCGGCCTGACCCTGGCCCAGACCGCGGACGGCGACGGTCCGGAGACCGCCGACATGCCGATCAGCGCGTTGCGGACCGGCTTCGTCGACTTCGGCGAGACGGCGGAACGGATGGGCGAACGGATCGCCGCGCACGGCGCCGCGCAGGATGCCCTTGCCGGCACCGCCCCGAGGGAGTTCGACGCCGCGCTCCTCGCCGAAGTCTTCGCCATCCTCCGCTCGCAGGTCGGCCACGACTTCTCGGGCTACAAGTCCAGCACCTTCGTACGCCGCATGCAGCGGCGCATCGGCGTCGTCGGCGCGGCCGGGCCCCTCGACTACGTCAGGCTGCTGCGGGCCGACCCGGCCGAGGTCGGGGCGCTGTTCCGGGACCTGCTGATCGGCGTGACGAACTTCTTCCGCGACGCAGCGGCCTTCGAGGCGCTGGCCAGCCAGGTCGTCCCGAAGCTGTTCGAAGGGCGAGCTGAAACCGACGTCGTGCGGATCTGGGTGCCGGCCTGCTCGACCGGCGAGGAGGTCTACTCGCTGGCCATCCTGCTGCGCGAGCACATGCTCACCCTGGCGGAACCGCCGCGCGTGCAGATCTTCGCCACCGACATCGACGAGCGCTCGCTCACGGTCGCCCGGACCGGGCTCTATCCGAGGACCTACCTGTCCGCGGTCTCGCCCGAACGCATCGCGCAGCACTTCGTGGTCGAAGGCGACAGTGCGGTGGTCGCCAAGGCCGTGCGCGACCTGTGCACCTTCGCCCCGCACAGCGTCCTGCGAGACCCGCCGTTCTCGCGCCTCGATCTCGTCTCGTGCCGCAACCTGCTGATCTACCTCGGCGTCGAAGCCCAGCAGCAGCTGATGCCGGTGCTGCACTACGCCCTCCGCCCAAGAGGCTACCTGTTCATCGGGATGGCCGAGAACGTGACGCGGTTCGAGGACCTGTTCGAGACGATCGACAAGCGGCACCGCATCTTCCAGGCCCGCGACGCGATCCCGTCGGTCCGGCTGCCGCCGATGACCGGGCCGGACACGCCGATCTTCGCCGGTACCAGCCAGCCGCACCGGCGCAACGCGACGACGCACGCGGCCCTGCGGCACACGGTCGAGACGCTGATGCTGGCCGAGTTCACGCCGCCCCATGCGGTCGTGACCCGAACGGGCGAGGCGGTGCACTACTCGTCCCGGATCGGCGACCACCTGGAGGTCGTACCCGGTCAGCCGACCCGCGAGCTGGCCGCGATGGCGCGCAAGGGCCTGCGGCTGGATCTCCGGACGGCGCTGCGCGAGGCGATCGAGGGCAACACCCAGGCCGTACGCGACGGCATCGGCGTCGTGCTGCCGGACGGCCGCCTTCAATCGATCTCCCTGGTCGTCAGGCCGCTGAACGCGTCCGGCTCGACCGAACCGCTGTTCCTGGTCGTGTTCGACGAGGTCGCCGCGCCGGCCGAGAAGGATCGCGGGCAGGCCCTGGAGGCGAACGAACGGGACGCGGCGCTCCAGGGCCTGGAACGCGAATTGGGCGAGACGCGCGAGCGGCTGCAGGGCGTGATCGAGGAGTACGAGACCTCCCTCGAGGAGCTCAAATCCTCGAACGAGGAGCTGTACTCGGTCAACGAGGAGATGCAGGCCGCCAACGAGGAGCTCGAGGCTTCGAAGGAGGAGACGCAGTCTCTGAACGAGGAGCTGCAGACGGTGAACTTCGAGCTCACGTCCAAGATCGAGGCCATCGACCAGATGAGGGACGACCAGTCCACGCTGTTCGAGTGCATGAACGTCGCAAGCGTGCTCCTGACGCCGGATCTCCGGATCCGCATGTTCACCGCCGCCGCGGCGCAGATCTTCGGCCTGCAGCCGAGCGACATCGGCCGGTCCCTCCGCAACTTCTCGGCGCCGATCCCCCTGACGTGGCTGTCGGAGGAGATCCCGACGGTGCTGACGGCGGACCGACCCTCCGAGCGGACGATCGAGGGGGCGGACGGCGCCCGCTACCGCGTCCGGTTGATGGCTCCGTCCCGGAAGAGCGGCCGGACGCCGGGGATCGTCGCCATCTTCACGAACCTGCAGGAGCAGGAATGACCGATCGGCCTACGCTCGCGGTCGAAATCTGATGCTTGGTCCCCATCCCCGAACGTCCGAGAAGGGTGGGTAGCGGTATGGCTGCTTTCGGTGGCGTAATGTCTTCAAGCAGACATAGGTCCTATCGACAGATGCCTACCCCTCCGCTCAGAAGCAGTCATCGTTTAAGCCGAGAATGCTGCGACGCTGCTGGAACTAACGACCCATACCCAGGCGGTCCTACACCTGGCGCGAACCCGGAGATTAATATCACCAACATCATGGTGGTCCTGGATTACGGCAGTGCTGATACACCCGCTTTGATAGCCGACCCAATGATCCGATTTTGAACCTCAAAGTTCCCGCAAAATCAACCTAGAGTAAGCGGGCCTCCTGATGCTAGTCGGGTGGCCCGTTTCATTGTGTGGCAGGCTGCAAACGGTTTGTGATGTGCAGCGGGCAGGACATAGATCGTTCCTACATGCTGGAGCGGCTCTGTCGGCGAAAATCAAATCCTTATGCCGAACCGTCTCGCACCCTCTCGAACGCTTATGCGGGTTCGAGGATCGTAGTCGGCCGCCCCGATGGGGTGCCAGGTTGATTTCCCGTGGACCTTCCCGACCGACGACCGGCCCGATGCAATGGCGACGGCACCATCGGCCGATTCCGGACCCTTGAATGTCTGCGGCGCCTGCTCTCCCGGTGCCGGGCATGCGGGACCGCATTCCACGGCTATCGTCTCGGTGTCGATGGCGTAGTCCAGGTCGACCGTTCGAAGTGGCGGATCGAATGCCCCCGGGCCGCCCAGGCAGGCTGCCCGCTCGGGTGTGCCGAGTTCCGTCTCGCCCTGCGCACGGCCGCGCCTACGGACTGAAAGACCACCGTCCCAGGGTCGACCAGCGAGCCCTCCGCAATCCTAATGCGACCCTTATAAAATCGTCCTCGCTTCCGTCTCGAACCCTAATGCGGTTCGCGTCCACATTGGTCCTGGGTGAGACCGGTCCTGCATCGGCCCCCGAACCGAAACGGACCGACCATGCTCGACATCGCCTTCATCGCCGCGGGGCTCGCCTTCTTCGGCCTGGCCGCCGGCTACGCCGTCCTCTGCGAACGCCTCTGAGGCTCGCCATGACCCTCGACCTGACGCTTGGCGCCCTCGTGACCCTGGGGCTGCTCGGATACCTCACCTACGCCCTCGTCCGCCCCGAGCGGTTCTGAAGGAACGCCTCCCATGACCATCAACGGCTGGATACAGATCGCGCTGTTCTGCGCGGTCGTCCTCGCGCTCGCCCGCCCTCTCGGCGGCTACATGACCCGTGTCTTCACGGGTGAGCGAACCTTCCTTTCGCCCGTGCTCGCCCCCGTCGAGCGCGGGCTCTACCGCGTCGCCGGCATCGACGCCCGCCAGGAGCAGCACTGGCTCACCTACGCGCTGGCCATGCTCGCCTTCCACGTGCTCGGCTTCCTCGCCCTTTACGCGCTGCTGCGCTTCCAGGCGGTGCTGCCGTTCAACCCGGACGGGCAGTCCGCCGTCGCGCCGGATCTCGCCTTCAACACGGCGGCGAGCTTCGTGACCAACACGAACTGGCAGAACTACGGCGGCGAGACGACGATGTCTTACCTCACGCAGATGCTGGGGCTGACCCACCAGAACTTCCTCTCGGCGGCCACCGGCATCGCCCTGGCCGTCGCCCTCGTGCGCGGGTTCTCGCGCGCCTCGGCCGCCACCGTGGGCTCGTTCTGGGTCGACCTGACCCGGACCACCCTCTACGTGCTGCTGCCGATCTGCGTCGTCTACACGCTGTTCCTGGTCTCCCAGGGCATCCCGCAGACCCTCGGCGGGGCCGTCGAGGCGACCACCCTGGAAGGCGCCAAACAGACCATCGCGGTCGGCCCGGTGGCGAGCCAGGTCGCGATCAAGATGCTCGGCACCAACGGCGGCGGCTTCTTCAACGTCAACGCCGCCCACCCGTTCGAAAACCCGACCGCACTCTCGAACTTCATCCAGATCGTGTCGATCTTCGCCATCGGCGCGGCGCTCACCAACGTCTTCGGGCGGATGGTCGGCGACGAGCGCCAGGGCTGGGCGATCCTCGCCGCGATGGCGGTGCTGTTCCTGGCGGGCGTCACCGTCGTCTACTTGGCCGAGAGCGCCGGGAGCCCCGTCCTCAACGGCCTCGGCCTGACCGGCGGGAACATGGAGGGCAAGGAGGTCCGCTTCGGCATCGTCGCCTCGGCCCTGTTCGCGGCCGTCACCACGGCGGCCTCGTGCGGCGCGGTGAACGCCATGCACGACAGCTTCACCGCGCTCGGCGGCATGATCCCGCTGATCAACATGGAGCTCGGCGAGATCATCGTCGGCGGCGTCGGGGCGGGCCTCTACGGCATCCTCGTCTTCGTCATCGTGACGATCTTCGTCGCCGGCCTCATGGTCGGTCGTACGCCCGAGTACCTCGGTAAGAAGATCGAGGCCAAGGAGGTCAAGATGGCGATGCTCGCCATCTTGTGCCTGCCGCTGATGATGCTGGGGTTCACCGCGCTGGCCAGCGTGGTCGCCGCCGGCCTCGCCGGCCCGGCCAACGCCGGCCCGCACGGCTTCTCGGAGATCCTGTACGCCTTCACCTCGGCGGCTGCGAATAACGGATCGGCCTTCGGCGGGCTCACCGGCAACACCCTGTTCTACAACACCACGCTCGGCCTAGGCATGCTGTTCGGCCGGTTCTTCGTGATCGTCCCGGCGCTCGCCATCGCGGGGTCGCTTGCCGCCAAGAAGACGGTACCGGCCTCGGCCGGGACGTTCCCGACGCATGGGGGCCTGTTCGTCGGCCTGCTGGTCGGCGTGATCCTCATCGTCGGCGGCCTGACCTTCTTCCCGGCGCTGGCGCTCGGACCCATCGTCGAGCACCTCGCCGGCGGCCTCGGCCAGACCTTCGCGGCGGGGGGGTGAGGTGCAGGACGCCATGCTTCCATCCCGCAACCGCGCCGCCATGCGGCGCACTCTCGCACGTCACCGGCCGAGGCCGCCGACATGGGACCGGGTCCGACGGGACCGCCGCGACCTCCGCCTGTCGGACGTCATCCTCGGCATGCTCGGTCTCACGCTGCTCGGCGCCCTCGGCATCATTGCCGGGACTGCCCTCCTTGGCAGCGCCCTGACCCCCTGAGCCCCCACTCGGCGGCGCGTGACCGCGCCGCCGCCCGAGACGCTTCACCATCCAATCGGACAACCGCAATGGCCCGCCCAAACTCCACGAGCCTGTTCAGCGCCGCCCTCGTCGGGCCGGCGCTCGTCGGCGCCCTGACCAAGCTCGACCCCCGTAAGATGATCAAGAACCCGGTCATGTTCGTGGTCGAGGTCGTGGCCGCGCTCACCACCGTCCTGTTCGTCCGCGACGTGCTGACGGGCGGTGCCAACCTCGCCTTCTCCGGCCAGATCATCCTCTGGCTCTGGTTCACGGTGCTGTTCGCCAACTTCGCCGAGGCCATCGCCGAAGGGCGCGGCAAGGCCCAGGCCGACAGCCTCCGGCGCACCCGCACCGAGACCATGGCCAAGCGCCTCACCGGCGCCGGCCGCGACTTCGAGACCATCCCCGGCAACGACCTGAAGGTCGGCGACGTGGTTCTGGTCGAGGCCGGCGACATCATCCCGTCGGACGGAGAGGTCATCCTCGGCGTGGCATCGGTCAACGAGGCCGCCATCACCGGCGAATCCGCCCCCGTCATCCGCGAATCCGGCGGCGACCGCTCGGCCGTGACCGGCGGGACGCAGGTGCTCTCCGACGAGATCCGGGTGCGCATCACGGCCGCGGCCGGCTCGACCTTCGTCGACCGCATGATCGCCCTGGTGGAAGGCGCCTCGCGCCAGAAGACCCCCAACGAGATCGCGCTCAACATCCTGCTCGCCGGCCTGACCATCATCTTCGTCTTTGCCGTCGCCTCGATCCCGAGCTTCGCCTCCTATGCCGGCGGGTCGATCCCGCTGATCGTGCTCGTCGCCCTGTTCGTCACCCTGATCCCCACCACCATCGGCGCGCTGCTCTCGGCCATCGGCATCGCCGGCATGGACCGGCTGGTGCGCTTCAACGTGCTCGCCATGTCGGGCCGCGCGGTGGAGGCGGCCGGCGACGTCGACACCCTGCTGCTCGACAAGACCGGCACGATCACGCTGGGCAACCGGCAGGCCACCGAGTTCCGCCCCGTCCGCGGCGTGACCGAGCAGGATCTCGCCGACGCGGCCCAGTTGGCCTCGCTGGCCGACGAGACCCCGGAGGGCCGCTCCATCGTCGTCCTGGCCAAGGAGAAGTACGGCATTCGGGCCCGCGACATGGCGAGCCTCAACGCGACCTTCGTACCGTTCACCGCGCAGACCCGGATGAGCGGCGTCGATCTCGACGGTTCCTCCATCCGCAAGGGCGCCGTCGATTCCATCATCGCCTCGGTGAGTTCACAGCCGATGGCAACCCGTGGCTCCGGTGCGGCGCTGGCTTTCAGCCCAGGCGTCGCCGACGAGACGGTGCGCGAGATCCAGTCCATCGCCGAGGACGTCGCCAAGGCCGGCGGCACCCCGCTCGCCGTGACGCGGGACGGCCGGCTTCTCGGCGTCGTCTATCTCAAGGACATCGTGAAGGGCGGCATCCGCGAGCGCTTCGCCGAGCTCCGCCAGATGGGCATCCGCACGGTGATGATCACCGGCGACAACCCCATGACCGCCGCCGCCATCGCGGCCGAGGCCGGCGTGGACGACTTCCTCGCCCAGGCCACGCCGGAGGATAAGCTCGCCCTGATCCGCAAGGAGCAGTCCCAGGGCAAGCTCGTCGCCATGTGCGGCGACGGCACCAACGACGCCCCGGCGCTCGCCCAGGCCGATGTCGGCGTCGCGATGAACACCGGAACGGTGGCGGCGCGCGAGGCCGGCAACATGGTCGACCTCGACAGCGACCCGACCAAGCTCATCGAGATCGTCGGCATCGGCAAGCAGTTGCTGATGACCCGCGGGGCGCTGACCACGTTCTCCATCGCCAACGACGTGGCCAAGTATTTCGCCATCATCCCGGCGATGTTCCTGGTGCTCTACCCGCAGCTCCAGGCCCTCAACGTCATGGGCCTCGCCTCGCCCGAGAGCGCGATCCTGTCGGCCATCATCTTCAACGCGCTGATCATCGTCGTGCTGATCCCGCTGGCGCTGAAGGGCGTGTCCTACCGGGCTGTCGGGGCCGGCGCCCTCCTGCGCCGCAACCTCCTGATCTACGGCCTCGGCGGCATCCTGGTGCCCTTCGTCGGCATCAAGGCCATCGATCTGGCCATCACCGCCCTGCACCTCGTCTGAGCCCCGCGAAACTCCAAATCAGGCCAACGTCCATGCTGAACCAGCTTCGCCCCGCCCTCGTCCTGCTGATCGCCCTGTCGGCCATCACCGGGCTCGCCTACCCCCTCGCGATGACCGGCATCGCGGGGGCGATCTTCCCGGCCAAGGCCGCCGGCAGCCTGATCGAGCGCGACGGCAAAGTCGTCGGCTCCAGCCTGATCGGGCAGTCCTTCACGCAAGCCGGATACTTCCACGGTCGCCCCTCGGCCACGAGCGCCGCCGATCCGGCCGACGCCGGCAAGACCGTCCCGTCGCCCTACAACGCCGCGAACTCGTCGGGCTCGAACCTCGGGCCGACGAGCGCCGCCCTGGCCGAGCGGGTCAAGGGCGAACTCGACGGCCTCAGGGCCGAGAATCCCGGTAAGCCCGTCCCGGTCGACCTCGTCACCACCAGCGGCTCGGGCCTCGACCCGGACATCTCGCCGGACGCCGCCCTGTTCCAGGTGCCCCGGATCGCCAAGGCGCGCAGCCTGCCCGAGGATCGGGTGCGTTCCCTGGTGGAAGCGCAGGTCCAGGGTCGTCTCCTCGGCATCCTCGGCGAGCCCCGCGTCAACGTGCTCGCCCTCAACCTCGCCCTGGACGGTTCGGGGTCGAAGTAGAACCGCCAGATGACAGGCCGCCCCATGTCGACGCCGCATCGCGATCCGGACCGTCCCTCGCCCGACGCCCTGCTGGAGGCCGCGCGTCGGGAGGAAGGCGGACGGGGTCGCCTCAAGATCTTCCTCGGGGCGGCCCCGGGGGTCGGCAAGACCTACGAGATGCTCACCGTCGGGCGCGCGCGGCTTAAGGCCGGCACCGACGTGGTCGTCGGCGTGGTCGAGACGCACGGGCGCGCGGAGACCCTGGCGCTCGTCGAGGGCTTCGAGGTGCTTGGCCGGCGGTCGGTCGCGTACCACGGCACGGCGCTCGACGAGATGGACCTCGACGGCCTGCTGGCCCGCAGGCCCGCCCTGGCGCTGGTGGACGAGCTCGCCCACACCAACGCGCCGGGCTCGCGCCATCCGAAGCGCTACCAGGACGTCGAGGAACTGCTCGACGCCGGCATCGACGTCTACACCACCCTCAACATCCAGCACGTCGAGAGCCTGAACGACGTCGTCGCGCAGATCACCCGCATCCGGGTGCGCGAGACCGTGCCAGACGGCATCCTCGACCGCGCCGACGACATCGAGGTGGTCGACCTCAACCCCGACGACCTGATCCAGCGCCTCCGGGACGGCAAGGTCTACGTGAAGGGCAACGCCGAGCGCGCCCTCAAGCACTACTTCTCCCGCGGCAACCTGACGGCCCTGCGCGAGCTGGCGCTCCGCCGCACCGCAGACCGGGTCGACGACGAGCTCATCAGCCACATGCGGGCCAACGCCATCGCTGGCCCCTGGGGAGCCGGGGAGCGGGTGCTCGTCTGCGTCAGCGAGGACCCGAACTCCGCCGGCCTCGTGCGCCACGCCAAGCGCCTCGCCGACCGCCTGCACGCGCCGTGGACCGCCATCACCGTGGAAGGGCCGCGCAGCCTGTCCCTCGACGAGGCCGCGCGCGACCGCATCGCCGACACCCTGCGCCTCGCCGACCGGCTTGGCGGGGACGCGGTCACGCTTCCGGGCGGCCGGCGCGTCGCCGACGACATCCTCGCCTTCGCCCGCTCGACCAACGTCAACCACGTCATCCTCGGCAAGGCCGAACGCTCGCCGCTGTTCGAGCTCCTCAACGGCTCGGTGGTGCACGACATCATCCGCCGGTCCGGCAACATCAGCGTGCACGTCATCACCGGCGAGGCCGCGAAGGCCGATCCGGTCCCGGCGAAGACGGTCGCGACGGCGGTCGAGAAGCGGCCCGTCGAGATCCTGCCCTATGCCGTCGGGCTCCTCGGCACGGGTGCCGCCCTCGGGCTCGCGCTGCTGGTCGAGCCTTATCTCGGCGTCGAGAACGCCGACCTCATCCTGCTGACCGCCATCGTCGCCGTCGCGGTGCGCTTCGGCCTGGGGCCGTCGCTCGTGGCCGTGGTCGCCGCGTCGTTGGCCTACAACTTCTTCTTCCTGCCGCCGGTCTACACCCTGACCATCGCGGACCCGACCAACATCGCCGCGTTCCTGTTATTCACGGTGGTGGCGGTAGCCGTCTCGAACCTGGCGTCCCGATCCCGCCGCGAGGCGGTGGTCTCGCACGGCAGGGCGCGGGCCACCGAGCGGCTCTACGGCTTCAGCCGCAAGCTCGCCGGATGCGGCACCCTCGACGACGTGCTCTGGGCGACCTCCGCCCAGATCGCCGCCATGCTGAGGGTCCGGGTCGTCGTCCTGCTCCCCGATCAGGGAGCGGTCTCCGTCCGGGCCGGCTTCCCGCCCGAGGACACCCTCGATGCGGCCGACCTGGGCGCCGCGAATTGGACCTTCGACAACGAGCGGCCCGCGGGGCGGGGCGCCGACACGCTACCGGGGGCCAAGCGGCTGTTCCTACCGATGCGGACGGGCCGCGGCATCGTCGGGGTCATCGGCCTCGACACCGACGGCATCGGACCGATCCTCTCACCGGAGAGCCGGCGCCTGTTCGACGCGCTGGCCGACATGGCGGCACTGGCCATCGAGCGGGTGCGCCTGGTCGAGGACCTCGACCGGGCGGAGCGCGCCGCCGAGACCGACCGGCTGCGGCAGGCCCTGCTCACCTCGATCTCGCACGACCTGCGCACCCCTCTGTCCTCGGTGCTCGGTGCGGCCACGACCCTGCGCGACCTCGACGAGGCCTTGGAAGCAGACGCCAAGAGGGACCTTCTCGACACCATCATCGAGGAGTCCGAGCGGCTGAACCGCTTCATCGTCAACCTCCTCGACATGACCCGATTGGAGGCGGGGGCCGTGGCGGCGAGCCTCACGCCGCAGGACGTCGGCGAGACCGTCGACACCGCACTGCGCCGCTTAGGCTCAATCCTCGCCGGCCATCGGGTCGAGCTCGATCTTCCGGCCACCCTGCCGGCCCTGCGCCTCGATCCGGTGCTGTTCGAGCAGGTGCTGGTCAACCTCCTCGACAACGCCGCCAAGTACGCCCCCGAGGGGTCCACCGTCACCGTCAGGGGCTCTGTCGAGCGTGGGCAGGTCCGTCTCACGGTCCTCGACGAGGGCGACGGCCTGCCCGAGGCCGACGTCGAGCGCGTGTTCGACAAGTTCTATCGCGTCCGGAAGGGCGACAGCGTCCGGGCCGGGACCGGCCTCGGCCTCGCCATCGCCCGCGGGTTCGTCGAGGCCATGGGCGGCACGCTGACGGCCGGCAACCGCCGCGACCGCCTGGGCGCCGTTTTCACCGTCCTCCTGCCCGTCCCCCCGGCGGGAAACGTTCGCGCGGATCTGGCGGCATGAGCATGAACATCCTCGTCATCGACGACGAGCCGCCGATCCGGAAGCTCCTGCGCATGGGCCTTGCGACCCAGGGCTACGAGACCTTCGAGGCACCGAACGCACGCGCCGCGCTGGACGTCCTGTCCCGTGAGACCGTCGACCTGATCATCCTCGACCTCGGGCTGCCCGACATGCGCGGGCACGACCTGCTGCGCCTGATCCGCAAGGACCATCGCGACCTGCCCGTGGTGGTCCTGTCCAGCCGGGACGACGAGGCCGGCAAGGTCGAGGCGCTCGACCTCGGGGCGGACGACTACGTCACCAAGCCCTTCGGCATGGGCGAATTGCTGGCCCGCATCCGCGCGGCCCTGCGCCACCAGCTCGCGGTCCAGGGCGAACGCGCCCTGTTCGAGGTCGACGGCCTCAGCGTCGACCTGGTGCGCCGCCTGGTCCGGGTCCGCGGCGAGGAGGTGAAGCTCACGCCGCGCGAGTACGACTTCCTGCGCGTCCTGATCCAGCATGCCGGGAAGGCCTTGACCCACGCCCAACTCATGAGCGAGGTCTCCACCTCGTCCGACCCGCAGTACCTGCGGGTCTACATGCGCCAGCTTCGCCTAAAGCTGGAGGCCGATCCCGAGCGCCCGCGCATCCTCCTGACCGAGACCGGCGTCGGCTATCGCCTGCGTGCCCCCGAGGACGAGGCCCGGGCTTGATGGCGGGTTTCGCCGTGCATGAAGGCGAACCCTTCGAGATCCTTCCGGACCCGGGCGCTTGAGCGAGCCCCTCGACCCCTACCGCAGTTCCGCGACCGAGCCGACCCGAATGACCATCGACGAGATCCTATCGCCCGACCAAGTCGCCGTCGGGGTCCGCACGGCGAGCAAGGCCGCGCTCCTGGACGACCTGGCGCGCCGGGCCGCCCAGGCGCTCGGCCTCGATGCCGCGTCGCTGCGGACGGCGCTGGAGAAGCGCGAGGGCCTCGGTTCGACCGGGGTCGGGGACGGCATCGCGCTGCCGCACGCCCGGCTGGAGAGCGTCAGGCGCCCGTTCGGATGCCTGGTACGCCTGCGCGACGCGGTGGACTTCGACGCCATCGACGAACGGCCGGTGGACCTCGTGTTCCTACTGCTGCTCCCGACCGATGCGCAGGGTTCGCAATTCAATGCCCTGGCCTGCGTCGCCCGCCGGATGCGTGATACCGAGGCGGTGGCGGCGATGCGGGGAGCCCGCGATGCGGGCGCGCTGTACGCGACCATGAGGGGCAGCCGGACGGCACCGTGACGGTCTACCCGCTGTCGATACAACGACACTGGATGCCATGCAGCCTAACGTTCCATGATGGGTGGATTGCAGTCGGTCCGCTTCTGGGGGCCAATGTATGTGTGGATCGGCGTCGAAAAATGACACCGGCCGAGCCGTTCCTAACTTTCTAACGCAGTGTGAAAATTGGAGTTTCCAGTAGGGTCACGATCAGCGCCGGTTGTGACCCCACTCCTCAAGGTACTTTGTCAAACATCGCAGTGACTTTACAGAGCTGAAGGAGGGTTCAGGCTTCAAAGCTGATCCACAGCGGAACGATGCAATCCGAAAATCGGCCCTTTCAGAGCCCTGATCCAGGGCCTCGCCGAGGCGCTCCGACCGAGCTCGCGACGTCGC
Organism: Methylobacterium sp. WL8; assembly: GCF_008040045.1. Classification (NCBI taxonomy): domain Bacteria; kingdom Pseudomonadati; phylum Pseudomonadota; class Alphaproteobacteria; order Hyphomicrobiales; family Methylobacteriaceae; genus Methylobacterium; species Methylobacterium sp. WL8. Next base: position 36,397 of record NZ_VRVF01000037.1, read on the forward strand.
CGGGAGCAGTCAGCGGAACCCTGCTGCGCCAGGCGGTCCCGGATCGCGCCTTCTCGAAGCCGGCCTCGTAGAGGCTTCGCATGTACGAGACCTCGAAGCCGTCCACCGTCGTCGGCCTGGGAGCCGACCCGTCGATGTAGGCGAGGTGGAACCCTGCCCGGCGGCTGGCGGCGAAGGCGTAGGCCGCCGCCAGGCTTGCCGAGCTACGCGCCTGCGCCCCAGTGGCGAGGGTCTGCTGGACGATGGGAAGGGTCTCGGCCCGCACGATCTCGAACTCGGGATCGATCCGCCCGTTCATGAGGACGTAGAAGTCGGCCTTCCCCGGGGCGCCACGGATCCTGTCGCCGACGAGCGCCGCCTGGGGCAGGATGAAGACCGGCGCGACCACGGCGCCGTCGACGTGGAGTTCCTGATGGACGCGTCCCTCGGCCTGCACGTCGAAAAGCTGCGGTTGGAACACCGCCGGCACGCTGGCCGATGCCGTGAGCACGTCACGGAACAGTGCCATGGCGCTCGGGGCGCCGCTCGCGGCGATGGTGCCCATGTTCCAGACCATGGCCCGCTTGGCGTCGAGGTTCGTCGTCATGACCAGTAGCCGTCGACCCTTGGCATGCTCGCTCGCCACCGCCGCCAGCAGGTCGGTGGTGACGTAGCGCCCGACGAGGTCGCGAAGGCGCTGGTCTCCGAACAGCCCCGATCCGAAGACCACGTTGGCGAGGCTCGGATTGGCGACGAGCGAGGAGGCGACGCCACTCGTGTAGATCTCGGTGAGGACCGGGTCGTAGGCCGTTCCCAGGAAGGCGAACGGCGCGATCAGCGCTCCGGTGCTGACGCCCGAGACGAGGGAGAACTCGGGCCGCGTTCCCGCCGCCGACCAGCCGTTGAGGACCCCGGCCCCGTAGGCGCCGTCGCCGCCGCCGCCCGACAGCGCCAGGTATGTGAACGGCCTCGAACGCGGCTGTCGGGCTCCCATGAACGTCGCGTACCGCTCCAGGGGAACGTCGGCGAATATCCGTGCGCCGGGAATGCCCGCCACCTCGGCCGCCGCGGACTCGCTCGCGGTGTAGGGCGTCCGCGGAAGCGAGGCGCAGGCCCCGAGACTCGACAGTGCGGTCGCTGCGACGACGGCCCGTATCCGGCCTGCGAATGGCATCGTCTTCATGGAAAGCCTCTCGCTCCCCCTCAACAGAGGGTCGGTCACGCGCGCACTCGGCCGGTTCAGACTTGGGCCAGCCGCAGAAGGTCCTGCAGGGCCGCGGTCAGCCCGGCCGGGTCGGCCGGTCCGAGCCCGAGGGCGATGGCAAGCCAGGAGCCCTCGACGAGAGCTCGCACGGCGTGGGCACGGCCCGGTTCGATGCCGTTCAGGTCCGGGTCCAGCCATGCGTCGGAGAAGCCCTGCCACCGGCGGAGCGCCTCCGGGTCGGCAAGCAGCGCCGCCAGGATGACGGGCCGGTTGCAGGCAGGGTCCGGCGCGACGAGGGCCTGGACGTAAGCCCTCAGACGACGTCCTCGCGGATCGGGATCGGCGGCCGAGAAACGGAGCAGGTCCCGCTGAAGCCGGGCGATGAGGTCGTCCAGCAACGAGGCCCGCAGCCTCGCCTTGCTGGGGAAGTGATGGAGGAGCCCGCCCTTGCTGGTGCGCGCCTCCCGCGCGACAGCCTCCAACGTCAGCGCCTGCACGCCGTGGCGCAGGAGTACGCGGGAAGCGGCCTGGAGGAGCCGCTCCTTGCGGTCCGAGCCCTTCCGGGCGCGGATCGGCGATGCTGGCGGCGTGGCCGATGCCATCGGGTCGTGGGCCACGAGCATCACGCCGGCACCTGTCCGTGGCTATGCGGGTCCGCGGCGGGCACCGCCTTTCCTTCGCCCTGACCGGGCTTGATCCGGTACCAGCCGACATACAGTGCGGGCAGGAAGAACAGGGTCAGGAAGGTGCCGGCGATGATGCCGCCGATCATGGCGTAGGCCATCGGCCCCCAGAAGATCTCGCGGGCGATGGGGATCATCGCGAGGCTGGCGGCGGCGGCGGTTAGGAGAATGGGCCGCATGCGATGGCAGGTCGCCTCGACCACCGCGTCCCACCTCGGCATGCCCGTGGCCTCGTACTCCTCGATCTGGGCGACCATGATCACCGAGTTGCGGATGATGATGCCGATGAGGGCCAGCACGCCGAGGATGGCGACGAAGCCGAGGGGCGCCCCCGAGGGCAGAAGGGCCGCCACGACGCCGATCAGGCCGAGGGGCGCGACGCTGACCACCAGGAAGAGCTTCTGGATGCTCTGCAGCTGCACCATGAGGAAGAAGGCCATGGCGAGGAGCATCACGGGCGCCACGGCCGCGATGGGACCGGAACCCTTCCCGCTTTCCTCGACCTCGCCACCCGTCGCGAGGACGTAGCCTGGGGGAAGCGTCTTCCGGAACGCCTCGATCTCGGGCTTCAGGGCGGCCACGACCGTGGCCGCCTGCGTGGCGTCCTTGATTGTGGTCTTCACGGTGATGGTGGGGAGCCGGTCGCGCCGCCAGACGATGGGTTGCTCCAGGTCGTAGCGGATTTTGGCGAAGGCCAGCAGGGAGACGGTGCTGCCGTTGGGGAGCGGGACCTGCAGGCTCTTCAGCGTATCGATGGAGTGCCGCTCGGCGGCCTGGGCGCGGCTGACCACGTTTACGAGATAGATCGAATCCCGGACTTGGGTGATGCTGCCACCGCCCACGACCCCGTTGAGGATCGTGGCGATGTCCTTCGAGGTGATGCCGAGCTGGCGGGCCTTGTCCTGCAGGATCTCTACCTTCAGCACCTTGCCGGGCTCGTTCCAGTCCAGCGTCGGGACGGACAGGCTGGCGTTCGCGGCGACGATGTTCGACAGTGTCATCGCCGACTGGCGCACCACCTGCAGGTCGGGACCGCCGATCCGGTACTGGATCGGGCGTCCGACCGGCGGCCCGATGTCCAGTGGGTGTACGAAGACGTCGGTGCCGACGAAGTCCCGCTTCGCAACCTTGCTCAGGCGAGCGATGGTGCGACCGCGCGCTTCCAAGGAGGCCGTCTCGATGACGATCTGGCCGAAGAAGGCATTGGCGAGCTGCTGATCCAGCGGAAGGTAGAAGCGGACGGCGCCCTGTCCGACGTAGGACGTCCAGTGCCGGATCTCGGGATCGCCCTTCAGCACGCTCTCGAAGCGGTCCATCTGCGCCTGCGTCTCGCCGATGCTGGCGTTCTGCGCCAACGTCATGTCGACGAGGACCTCAGGGCGATCCGAGGACGGGAAGAACTGCTGCTGCACGAAGCCGAGGCCATAGACGGAGGCCCCGAGCAGCGCGACGCAGAACGTCACCGTCAGCCAGCGATGGTGCATGGCGGGCAGGAGCAGGGCGCGGAAGGCCGAGAGCGTGCGGCTCGGCTTGTCGTGGTGGCCCTTGATCGTCTTCGGCAGGATCTTCACTCCGATCAGGGGGGTGAACGCCACGGCCACCACCCATGAGACGAGGAGCGACACAGCGATCACGACGAAGAGCGAGTAGGTGTATTCGCCCGCCGACGAGCCGTTGAAGCCGATGGGGATGAAGCCGGCCACCGTCACGAGCGTGCCCGTCAGCATCGGGAAGGCGGTGGAGGTGTAGGCGAAGACCGCGGCCTTCTGCAGGCTGTCGCCGACCTCCAAGCGTGCGACCATCATCTCGACGGAGATCATGGCGTCGTCGACGAGCAGGCCCAGCGCGATGATGAGCGCGCCGAGCGAGATGCGCTGGAGCGTCACCCCCATGGCGTCCATGATCACGAAGGTGATGGCCAGCACCAGCGGGATGGAGAGCGAGACCACGAGGCCAGCGCGCCACCCTAGGCTGATGAAGCTCACCGCCAGTACGATCACCACCGCCTCGACCAGAGCCTGGACGAAGCCGCCCACCGCCTCCTCGACGATCTTGGGCTGATCGGAGACGAGGTGGATGCCGACGCCCGCGGGCAGATCCGCTTCCAGTTCGCGCATCTTATCCTTCAGCGCCTCGCCGAAGTGGAGGAGGTTGGCGCTGGCCTGCATGGCGATGGCGAGCCCGATGGCGGGCTGGCCGTCGTAGCGGAACAGCGCCTCGGGCGGATCGGTGAAGCCGCGGGAGATCTCGGCCACGTCCGAGAGCCGGAAGAAACGGTCGTTGATTCGAAGGTTGATGGCCTTCAGGCTGTTCTCGTCCGTGAACTGCCCGCCGACGCGTACGCTGACTTGCTCGGGCCCGGCCTGGACCACGCCCGAGGGCTGGACGGCGTTCTGGGCCTGGAGGGTGTTGATGACGCTCTGCATATCGATGCCGAGCGCGGCGAGCTTGCGCACCGAAAAGTCGAGGTAGATCACCTCGTCGCGCGCGCCCAGGACCTGGGTCTTGCCGACGTTCTCCACGGCAAGGACGCCGGTGCGCACCTGCTCGACGTAGTCGCGGAGCTGACGCATCGAGAGGCCGTCCGAGGTGAAGGCGTAGACGTTGCCGAACACGTCGCCGAACTCGTCGTTGTAGCCCAGCGGCTGGACGCCCTGCGGGAACGTACCCTGGATGTCGCCGAGGCGCTTGCGCACCTGGTAGAACAGCCACGGGATCGTCTTGGGGGGCGTGGTCTCGCGAAGGTTCACGAACACCGTAGTCTGGCCCGGGGTCGTGTAGCTCTTGGTGTAGTCCACGGCGTTGATCTGCTTGACCTCCTTCTCGATGCGCTCGGTCACCTGTTGGAGCGTCTCGTCGATGGTGGCGCCCGGCCAGCGGGCCTGGACGACCATGGTCTTGATCGCGAAGGCCGGGTCCTCCTCGCGCCCGAGCTTGGTGTAGGCCATGGCCCCGGCCACCAGCGCGATGGCCATGAGGAACCAGATGAAGGACCGGTGGGACAGCGCCCATTCCGAGATGTTGAAGGATTTCATCGGCGCATCCTTGCGCGGCTCGACAGGTCGGGAACCCGCGGGTGAACGGGAAGGGCGATTGAATGGGAAGAGCGAGGCGGATCGGGCCTAGAGGCCGGTCTCGGGGAGCCGGACCGCCTGGCCCTCGGTGAAGCCGTGGACGCCGGCGACGGCGACTTTCTCGCCGGCCTTGAGACCGGTCCCGACGAACGCGCGTCCCTCCTCGCGTTCCAGGATCGTGACCTCGCGGCGGTTGATGGTCCTGCCGTCCGGCGCGACGACCCAGACCGCGGCATGGCCGTCGTCCTCGACGACAGCCGTCGACGGCACGGGGAAGCGCGGGGAGACCGGGCGCTCGAACGCGACCGTGACGGTATTGCCGAGACGGAAACCATCGGGCGGATCGATCAGGGACATGCGCACGCGTCGCGTCCGGGTCGAGGCTTCGGCCAGGGGACCGATCTCGCGCACGCGGGCCCGGGCGGTGACCTCGGGCACCTCCTGAAGCCTGACGGTGAACTCGATGTCCTTCGGCAATTCGCCGATCAGATCGTCCGGGATGTCGACCACGGCTTCGCGCACGTCGGGACGCGCCACCGAGACGACGACCTGACCCGCCGGGATCACCTGTCCGACTTCGGCGCTCCACGACGTGACGACTCCGTCGAAACCTGCGGTCAGCGTGGCGTAGCCGAGCTCGTCGGTGGCCTTCTGCAGGGCGGCCTTGGCCTGGGCCAGCCGGGCGTCGGCGGTGTCGCGATTGGCCACCGCCCCGTCGAGCTGGGCCTGCGTCACGGCACTGTTGTTCTCGAACAGGATGCGTTGCCGCCCCTCCGCGGCCGAGGCGTTCTTCACCTGTGCCTGGGCATCGGCCACGTCGGCGCGGGCCCGCACCAGGGCGAACTGCTGCACGGTGGGATCGAGGGCGGCGAGCCGCGTGCCCTTGGCGACCTGGTCGCCGACGAAGACATCGCGAGCGACGATGCGACCGCCGATCCGGAAGCCGAGTTGGCTCTCGTAGCGTGGCTGGACTGTGCCCGCGAAGGGGCCGAATATCCGGGCTTCCTCCAGTGCCACGGTCGCCGTCAGGACCGGGCGAACAGGCGGCGGGGCTTCGGCCTTCTGCTCCTTGCAGCCAGAAAGAGCGACGAGGACAGCGATGGGGAGGACGAGGCGGCTCACGGCGTGCCCTTTCCGGCGACGGTGACCTTCCGGCCCGGTGACAGGAATTGGATGCCGGCGGTGACGACCTCCTCGCCGGGCTCGACGCCACCGGCGAGGACGATGCCCGAGCCTTCGTAGCGTTCGATCTCGACCGGCTTGGGCGACACGCTCCCCGTACCCGCGTCGAGGACCCAGACCGCCGATGCGTCCTTCCAGCGAAAGAGCGCGCTCCATGGCAGGGTCACCGCATCCCGCGGACGCAGGCGGGCACGTCCGAGCACCACCGCCCCCAGCGACATCCCGGCCGGCACGGCGTCGAGACCGATCTTCACACGCACGCCGCCGGAGTTCGTGTCCACGGTGGGGGAGATCTCCCGCACGGTCCCGACGGTGGTCACGCGCGGGTCGGCCTGAAGCGAGACGTCGACCTTCCGGCTCTCGGGGGGCGGCTCCAGCAGGATGGTCGGCACCGTGAAGACGGCGTCGCGGCTCCCGTCCTGCGCCAGCGTGAACACGGTCTGTCCCGAGGAGACCACCTGGCCCGCCTCCGCGCTGCGGGCGGTGATGATGCCGGCCACGCCGGTTCGAAGCTCGGTGTAGGTGAACTGCTCCTTGGCCGTCCCGAGGGCCGCCCGGGCCGAGTCGACCGACGCCTGCGTCGTTCTAAGCTGCTGCTCCGCCCCGTCGTAGGTGGTGCGGGTGGTATAGCCGCTCTTCATCAGGGTCTGCTGGCGCTCGAAGTTCACCTTGGCTTGGGTGAGGAGCGCCTCGGCGGAGTTTAGCGCCGCCTGGGCGGTGTCGACGTTGACCTGTTGCTCCTGCGGCTCCAGCCTCGCGATGACCTGATTGGCCTGGACGTGGTCCCCGACCTCGGCCAGGCGCTCCGCGATCTTGCCGGTTACACGGAAGGAGACGTTGGATAGATACTTCGCCTGGATGTCCCCGCTCAGCACCACGTCCTCCGAGACCGGGGTGCGGATCGCGGTGACCGTCTTCACGGAGACCGCCTCGGTCGTAGGCCGACCGTCGGCCGCAACCGCATCGGCGGCGGCGAGCAGCGCGACAGAAACAAGCGTCAGGCGGGTCATCATGGGATCGGGCTCCGTGTCACCCGCGTGGATGGGAGGCGAAGGAGCGGCTGCGAGGGGGCGGAGCAGCCGCTCCTTCTTGGCCGTCGAACCTGAGGAGGGGGCGACGGCCATTCCGGTGCCCCGGGATGGGGCGAAAAGGTTTTCCCGGCGTGGTGATGCGGCCGTGACGGCGACGCGCTTGCCGGAATGCCCTTGATCTACTAATAACTAACCAGTCAGTCAACAGGGAACGAAATGAGCAAGGCGGCGGTCGGACCGAGGCAAAGACGCAAGGAAGCGCGACCGGGCGAGATCCTGGAGGCGGCGTTCGAGGAGTTCGCCCTCAAGGGCTTCGCCGGGACGCGGGTCGACGACGTCGCCGTGCGCGCCGGGATCACGAAGGGCACGGTCTACCTCTACTTCCCGAGCAAGGAGGATCTGTTCGTCGCCACCTTCAAGGAGATGGTGCAGCCGACCCTCGACCTGCTCGCCAGCTTGGCGACCAATCCGAAGGGCCCGGCGATGGAGATCCTTCGGGCCTACTTCCGGTTCGTCTACGACGCCCTGGTCCATGACCGACGCGGCCGGGAGTTGCTCCGGCTGCTGCTCGCCGACGGGACGCGCTTTCCGGAACTGGCTGTGCGGTGGCACGACGAGGTCATCGGGCCGGTGAACGCCCGGTTGGCCGCCGTCCTCGCCTACGGTGTGGAACGCGGCGAATTCCGGCCGGTCGCGGCGAGCGAGTTCCCGAACCTCATGATGGCAGCCGCGGTGTCCGCCTCGATCTGGCGCACGCAGTTCGGGGATGCCTACCCCATGGATATGGCCGCCTACTTCGACGCCCACCTCGACATGCTTGAACGGACCCTCGTCGTGGGCCGCGCAGGCGAAGGTCGCTGAGATTCGATCAGGAGGACGTCATGGAAATCGCGGTCCTTACGGCCGCCACCGGCCTGGCCGGCTCCCTCGTGGGCGCGGCCTCGTCGCTGGTGACGACGTGGCTGACCCAGAACGGCGCGCGCAAGGCGCAATGGCAGGCACAGGAAGCGGGAAAGCGCGAGGCGCTCTACGACGAGTTCATCGCCGAGGCGTCGAAGTGTCTGGCCGACGCGATCACGCACGATCCGGAGGGGCCGGAGGTGGTCGTCGGCATGTTTGCCATCATCGGTCGCATGCGCCTGAGATCGACACGTCCGGTGATCGAGGCGGCCGAGCGGCTGCTGTCGCGCGTGGTCGACATCTACGCCTCGCCGAACCTGACCTTCGCCGAGATCCAGGACAGGATCAGGCAGGGGAAGGACGCAGACCCCCTCGCCGACTTCGGTGAAACCTGCCGCCGGGAACTCGAAGTCCTTCGGCTTTAAGGCGAAACCGGAGCGCATTGGCGGCCGTCCTCGCGAGGGCGATGCTTGATGTGTGTGGCGTTAGACCGGTGAGGACACTCATGGCAGGTCAAGGACCAAGTCGTGAATTTGCTGCGGACGTTCGCTTGCTGCGGCGGAGACACGGCGCTGCTCCTCTTCGGGAACAGCATGAGGCCACTCTCAAGCACCTGCATCCCGAGACCGTTGCAAGCGATGCCAACCGATGCGCGCGCGCCTCAGCCCTGTCCCTAATTCAGATTAGGATTGGTAGGTCTCAGCTCCCTCAGGATGACCCTTCATCCACCAAGTTCGATCTGCTCTCTTCAAAGGGACGGAGCCGCCCTTCAGTCAGGCATTTTGTGGCCTTGAACGATCTAATTGGCGCCTGACAGCGATCAGAGGCGGGGTTGTGTGCTCTAAGGCAAGCCAAAAGGTCATCGCTTCCTGAACACTCAGACCACGAACGTCCGCTCCCGGGAGTACCATCGACGGGCTACTATGGCAGGGTCGGGTCGGGACCCGTCCGCTCTACGACCGGGTTGGGTGGATTTCTGCCCGTCTGCTTTCGAGCGACCAGGCACGATAGCAGACGTCGTCGCTGGGCCCACTCACGGCCCATACCGGCCACCCGAACGGTGTGAGGATGATTGATGAAGGTCAGAAGCCGAGGCCGTCGAGTTCCGCTGCCATGGCATCGACGAACACCCGTGCCCGCGTCGGCATTCCACGCCCGGATGCGATGAGCGCGTAGACCGGGGTCGGCGCACTGGCATGGCTCGGGAGCACCCGTTCGAGGCGGTTGGCGGCGAGATCCGCCGCAAGGTCGAGGGCAGACTTCAGCATGATCCCTCCACCCGCCAGCGCCCAGTCGTGCACCGCATCGCCGCTATCCGAGCGTAGGCGCTTTCGCAAGCGAACGTCCGTCTCGATGCCGTTCGGGCCGACCAGCCGCCAGGTCGTGGGGGCATCGCCGTAGCTCAACCCGTCATGGGCGGCGAGGTCCGCCGGGCACGACGGGCGCCCATGCCTGTCGAGGTAGCTTGGCGACGCGACGAGGATGCGCCGGTTTTCGGCCAGTCGGCGCATGACCATCGTGCTGTCCTGCGGCGGACCGATGCGGATCGCCACGTCGATGCGCTCGCCGATTAGGTCGACGACCCTGTCGTCGAGCGTCAGGTCGACGTCGAGGCGTGAATGCAGGGCGACGAGACGGCCCAGGACCGGGGCCACGTGCCGACGCCCGAACGAGACCGGCGCACCGACCCGCAGCAATCCCATCGGTTGGTCACGTCCGGTCTTGAGCCGTTCCTCGGCGGCCTCGATGGCATCCAGCGCCCGATCCACCTGCACGAGCAGGGCCTGGCCCTCGTCGGTCAGCGAGAGGCTGCGCGTCGTGCGCTGGATCAGCCTGGTCCCAGCGCGCCGTTCCAGGGTCGTCAGCCGCTTGCTGACCACCGCCAGGCCGACGCCGAGTTCGCGCGCCGCCGCGGTCAGGCTGCCGAGCGCCGCGATGCGTCGGAAGGTGCGCAACTCGTTCAGATCGTCCAACATCCGCTCTCAACCGTCGTTCAAGTGTGTCTCCACGATCAGCGTCCTTATGCGCTCGATTTGCAAGAGCTAGATCCTGGTCATGAACCGGGACGCCTCAAACCTCGACCACCGCGCCCATCGCGACCGGCCTGCCCGACTCGGCCGAATGAACCCCCGTCCCACGCAGCAGCACGCGGAGACCTGAACGATGCCCATGGACCTGAACGGACGCAGCGTCCTCGTCGTCGGCGCGGCCGGCGGGATCGGCTCGGTGACGGCGGAAGCCTTCGCCCGGAACGGCGCCCGCGTCGTCGCGGCGGGTCGACCCGGTCCGAAGCTCGACGCGGCCGCGCGGACCGCCGGTGCGGAGCCCGCCGCCCTCGACTTCACGGACGAGGCGGCTGTCGAGGCGTTCTTCGCTGACCGAACCGCCTTCGACCACGTCGTCGTCGCGGCGGCGTCCACCAAGACTGGCTCGGTGGCCTCGCTTTCCCTGGCGGATGCCAAGGCGGCGATGGAGTCGAAGTTCTGGGGCGCCTATCGAGTCGCGCGGGCCGCGAGGGTCGTCGATGGCGGATCGCTCACCTTCGTCTCGGGCTACCTCAGCCAGCGTCCCGGTCCCGCCGCGGTGCTGCAGGGGGCGATCAATGCCGCCCTCGATGCGCTTGCCCGAGGGCTGGCGCTGGAGCGGGCGCCGGTGCGGGTGAACACCGTCTCGCCGGGGCTCGTCGACACGCCGCTCTACGCCAAGATGGATACGGCCGACCGGGTGGCGATGTTCGAGACGCGCGCCGCGCAGTTGCCGGCACGCCGGATCGGGCAGCCGGACGACATCGCCCAGGCGATCCTGTTCGTGGCGACTAACCCCTTCGCCACAGGCTCGACCGTCACCGTCGACGGCGGCGGCACCATCGCCTGACGGCGCGGTCGATGCGCCTCGACCACGTCACCCTGCGCGTCCGGGACCTGGACGCCCATCGCCGGTTCTTCAAGGCGGTCCTCGACCTGCGGGACGGGTTCCGTCCGGCCTTCGGCTTCCCCGGGTGCTGGCTCTACGCGGGCTCCGAACCCGTCGTGCACCTCATCCCGGCCCGGCCCGGCGGCGCCGAGGCCGCGCCGAGCGGCGAGGGCATCGATCACGTCGCCTTTCTGCGCGACGACCATGACGCGTTCAGCGAGCGGCTCGATCACCACGGCATCCCCTACGGCCGGATGGAGCTTCCCGAGATCGGCGAGCGCCGCCTGTTCATCCACGCGCCAGGCGGCGCGCTGATCGAGGTAGCGTTCCGGGAGCCGACGCCAACGCCCCGAACACAGGAGGCCTTGCCATGATCCCGCACGTCCGTCCCATCGCCCTGGCTCTCGTCCTCGCATCCGCGCCCGCCGCGGCGGAGACGCTCGTGGCGCCGAAGGTGCTGATCTTCGATGCCGATCAAGCGACGCAGCAGCGCGACGCCGTCGTCCTGGCGGCACGCCGCTACGCCACATTCTGGAACACCGGCGATCCGACTTACGCGCGGGCGGCCCTGGCCGACGGCTTCGTGGACGAGACGCCGCCGCCCGGCCGCGTCCAGGGCCCGAGCGGGCCGCTCCTCGCGTCCGAGGGGTTTCGCAAGGCGGTCCCCGACCTGACCTGCGAGGTCGAGCAGATGATCGTCGCCGGAGACCGGGCGGTGCTGCACCTACACCTGCGCGGCCATTTCACCGGTTCGTTCGAGGGCCGCCAGGGCCGGGGCGAACCGGTCGCGTTCATCGCGACCGACATCTACCGCGTCGTCGACGGGCGCATCGCCGCCAACTGGCACATCGAGGACAACCTCACCTTGCTGCGTCAGCTCGGCGCCGTGCCTGCTCCGTAAAGGCACCGGCCGTTCCAGACGCCTTCACTGTTCAAGGAAATCAGACCATGCCCGTCGCCCGTTGCCCCGTCATCATCAGCCTCGCGCTCGCCGTGCTGGCGGGCGCCCTTTCCGTTCCGGGCGTCGGCCGGGCCAAGGCCGCGGAAGATCCTCGACTTGCGGTGGCGATAACCCTCGACGTCCCGTCGACCGGAATTAGCATCGCATCGGACGGACGGCGCTTCCTCGTGCTCGCGCGCCTGGACGGCTCGGCCGGTCCGCAGGTGGTGGAATGGAAGGATGGCCGCCTCGCCCCATACCCGGACGCGGCCCGGAACGGCTGGACCAAGGGCGACGACCCGGCCAAGGCCTTCATCCGCGTCAACGCACAGCGCATCGGGCCGGACGGGGCCCTGTGGCTGGTCGACACCGGCGCACCGGGCATCGGCAATCCCGTCCTGCCCGGTGGGCCGAAGCTGATCCGCGTCGATCTTGCGACGAACGCCGTCGCGCGCATCTATCCTCTGGCCGCTGTGACGCGAGCCGACAGCTTCGTCGACGACGTCCGCTTCAACGGGGGACACGCCTACCTCACGGACGCGGGCGCGCCCGGCCTGATCGTGCTCGATCTCGCCACCGGGCAGGGACGGCGCGTCCTCGACGGGCATCCCTCGACGGTGAGCGACCGACCGGTCTCGGCCGAGGGCAAGCCGATGCACGGTCCCGACGGCAAGCCCCTCCACATCCATGCCGATCAGCTTGAGGTCTCCCCCGACGGACGCTGGTTCTACTACCAGCCGAGCTCCGGCCGGATGTCTCGCATCGCGACGCGCTATCTCGACGACCCCTCGTTGAGCGATGCGGCCCTCGCCGCCTACGTCGAGCCGTTCGCCGAGACCCCCTCCACCGGTGGCACCGCCATCGACGCGGCGGGCAACCTCTACGTCAGCGACACCGACCGGCTCGCGGTCTTGAGGTTCGCCCCGGACGGCACCCGTACCACCGTGGTCCAGGACCCGCGCCTGGTCTGGGTCGATGCGATGTGGATCGACGATGCCGGCAAGCTCTGGATGCCGGCGGCGCAACTGAACCGTATGGCGCCGTTCAACGACGGGACTGACCGGGTGGCGAAGCCGCTGACCGTGTTCACGCTCGCCATCGACGCCAAGCCCGCGCCGAACGACCATCGGTGATCCGTGGAAGGCGCAGACCCTGAGCGTGGCCGTCCGCCCTCGTCACCGCACCGGTTCCCGCGACAGGCCGCCAGAGACGTCGTCCTCGACGGAAAGGGATCACGCTATGCGAACCGAACCGGTTCTCAGGTTCGAGGAGCTATCCATGCTAGTCAAGCCAGGGCTCACAGGGCGACGTCCTCGAAGACACTCGCATGAACACTTCGGGGCGAAAGTCGGGGTCCGCTTACCAAACCGAGCTGAAATTGCCTGATGGTCAATGAACGGCCGCTTATAGGATACGCCGACGACGTTTCTTACGACTGGCATGGGTCGGGACCCGTCGGTCCGTTCTACGGCTGGGTTGGGTGGATGAACGAACCCGCTCGCGCGGGATGGGTGGCAGCTTCGAGGTTTTCGGATTGAGACGAGCGCCCTGCGCTGATTGAGCGTCGCCCGGCCTGGGCGGACGATCGTGGCTCCCTTCATCCGAGTGGAGC
>NZ_VRVF01000038.1:0-49356 GCF_008040045.1 Methylobacterium sp. WL8
CCGCCGAAGCCGCCGCCACCGTATCCGCCGCCACTCGGGGGAGCCTGATCAGGCCATCTCGGCTCTGCGCCACCCTCATCGAAGCCGCGCTTCTGCGGCCCCCGGAAATCACGACCACGTCCCATCGAAAGCTCGCCAAAAACCGTCCGCCGACCACGTCTCGAATACCGCGTGCGCGCCATCCCAGACAGCTCACGCCCCGCACTCCCATTACCCCCGGTCGCGGTAACCAAGAATAACGCCTCAGTCCTGACGCAATTGGGGCTTGACCGCAAGGACCTTGTTGTCGATCCACCGAGAGTTCCATCACTTTCTCGTCGGCGCACCCGGGCGGCGCGACGCGGTGCCGCCCCGTTAGGGAAGCGCAAAGGGCGGTGGCGTATGCAGGGCTACAGGCTCCCGCCTCCGCCGGGGCCCGCGTGCCGCCCCCCGAATGATCGCGACCCCGACCTTCCCGGACTATTCCGCCCTCGTCGTGGACGAGAGCCTCTACATCCGCCGAATCGTGCGCGACATGCTGATGCGCGTCGGCATCAAGCGTGTGCTGGAGGCGCCCGACGGGGCCGAGGCGCTCGGCGTGCTGGCCGAGAGCAAGCCAGACCTGACGATCATCGACTGGGACCTCGCGATCCTCTCCGGCGAGGAGTTCATCCGGCTGGCCCGCACGCCCTCGACCTCGCCCTGCCCGACGATCCCGATCATCCTGATGCTCGCCCAGCCGCGCCGGAACGTCGTCGACCGGGCGATCAACCTCGGCGTCAACGAGATCATTGCAAAGCCGTTCTCGCCCAAGACGCTGTGGTCGCGCCTCGACGAGGTCATCAACCGGCCGCGCCCCTATTCCCAGGTGAAGAGCCTGCTGCGTCCCACCTCCCGCGCCGCGAGCCTCGCCAAGGCGATGGCCTGATTTCACAGAGCGTTCGCCACGGGCGACCGTGGATGCAGGGCCGGGTGCTGCGAACGGACGTTGCAGTTCGCCGCCGAGCGAGTAGGGTCGGACGCGAATGATGGCCGGGCTCCTCGCCGGGGCCAAGGATGGGAAAGCGCGGCGACGCCGATGAGGGACGAGAGTGGCGCGACCGCGCCGGCCCGCCCCCAGGGCGCGCCACCGGCAGGGGCACCCGGCTCCGCCCCCGTGGTCTCGCATCGCGACACGCGCCGCAACGCCTACGCGGCCCTGGACCTCGGGACCAACAATTGCCGGCTGCTGATCGCCGAGCCGTCCTCGCACGGCTTCCGGGTGATCGACGCGTTCTCGCGCATCGTCCGGCTCGGCGAGGGGCTCGGAAACTCCGACCGCCTGAGCGAGGCGGCGATCGAGCGGACGATCGACGCGCTGCGGATCTGCAAGGGGAAGATGCGCGCCCGCGGCGTCGGCCGGGCCAAGATCATCGCCACCGAGGCGTGCCGGCTCGCGGTGAACGGCGCCGACTTCGTCGCGCGGGTGCGCGCGGAGGTCGGCCTCGATCTCGAGATCGTCGATCGGCAGACCGAGGCCTATCTCGCCGTCACCGGCTGCGCGGCGCTCGCCGACCCGTTGGCCGAATCCGTCGTGATCTTCGACATCGGCGGCGGCTCCACCGAGATCGCTTGGCTCGACGGCGCGGCCGCCAACCCTTCGACCGACCCGACGCTTCGCATCCGCGCGTGGGATTCGCTGCCCGTCGGCGTCGTCACCCTGGCCGAGCGCCATGGCGGCTCCGAGGTCACGCGGATGATGTTCGAGGGCATGGTCGAGGAGGTGGCCGAGATGCTGGGCCCCTTCGCGATCCGTGCGGCGGCGGCGGCGATCGCCCCCGGCTTTCACCTGCTCGGCACATCGGGCACCGTCACCACCATCGCGGCGATGCACCTGCGTCTGGTTCGCTACGAGCGCCGCCGCGTCGACGGACTGTGGATGAGTGACGCCGAGGTCTCGGGCGCGATCGACGACCTGCTCGACACGCGCCTCGACCAGCGGGCCGAGAACCCTTGCATCGGCCGCGACCGTGCCGACTTGGTGCTCGCCGGCTGCGCGATCCTGGAGGCGATCCGCCGGGCGTTTCCAGCCGAGCGCCTGCGCATCGCCGACCGCGGCCTGCGCGAAGGACTTTTGATGAACATGATGCGGGAAGACGGCGTCTGGCGCCGCGGGGGCTACCGGTGACCGACAGGCGTGGCGGAGTGGGCGCGACGGGTGGAGTCCGCGGAGAGCTCAAGCAGCGGGTGAAGACCGGCCGTGGGCGCACCCACTCGCAGAAGAGCTGGCTCGAGCGGCAGCTCAACGATCCCTACGTGCAGCGGGCCAAGCGCGAGGGCTACCGCTCGCGGGCGGCCTTCAAGCTGATGGAGATCGACGAGCGGTTCAAGCTGCTCAAGCCCGGCCAGCGCATCGTCGACCTCGGTGCGGCGCCCGGCGGCTGGTCGCAGGTCGCGGCGAAGGTCGTCGGCGAGACCGGCCGCATCGTCGGCATCGACCTGCTCGAGATCGAGCCGATGCAGAACGTCGAGTTCATCACCCTCGACTTCCTCGATCCCGAGGCTCCGAAGCGCCTCACCGGCCTTCTCGGCGGCCCGGCCGACCTCGTCCTGTCGGACATGGCCGCCAACGCCACGGGGCACAAGAAGACCGACCACCTGCGCATCATCGGCCTTGCGGAGACGGCGGCCGAGTTCGCGCGTGAGATCCTCGCGCCGGGCGGCGCCTACCTCGCCAAGGTGCTGCAGGGCGGCACCGAAGGCGCGCTGCTCTCCGACCTGAAGCGCGACTTCGCGCTGGTCCGCCACGTCAAGCCGAACGCCAGCCGGGCCGATTCGAGCGAACTCTACGTGCTGGCGACCGGCTATCGCGGGCCGAGCCCGGCCGTCGCCCTCGCCGAGGCGGACGAGGACTGAATCGCGGCGTTTCGGACGCTGCGCGAACGGGCACCCGTCGTCCTGTCGAAAGCCGGCGACGCCTGGGGGTGGGATCTGGCGCCGTTCGCCGATTTTGCTCGCCGCCGTCGGCTGATCCACTCAGTCCGCGCCTATCCTGATTGTTCTTGGGTGCGATCGTAGGTGCCCATCGCCGGGCTTTAGCGCCAAAGAAAAAAGGCCGCCCCGGAGAACCGGAGCGGCCTTCGATGGAGTCGTGAAGGCGATTACTCGCCCGAGCCGGTGCCGTCCGGCGTCTTGCCCTCGGCGCCGCCTTCCGCCTCGATGCCCTCGAAGCGCGGGCGGCGCCGGCGGCGGACCTTGGGGGCCGGGGCATCGTCGCCGTCGGTCACGGGCTGGCTCGGCGCCTGCGACTCGACGACGGGCGCCTCCGAGGCGGCCGGAAGCCGCGGCGGCGTCATCAGGAAGGCCGGCAGGCCGGCCGCATCCTCGGCGACGGCGCGCGGCTCCTCGCGGCGGCGCTCGCGACGGGCGGGAGCCGGGGAGTCCGGGCGCACCGGCGCTTCGGCACGCACAGGCGCCTCGGCGCGGACGGGTGCCTCGGTGCGGACATCCTGGCGCGACTCGCGGCGCGGCTGTTCTGTGCGTCCGTTCTCGTAGCGGCTGTCGCGCGGCGCGTCGGTGCGGGGCTGCTCCTGGCGCGACGGGTCCTGTCGCGCGATGTCCTGCCGAGACACGTCCTCGCGCGGCTGGTCCCGGCGGGTGAACTCGGCACGGTTCTCTTGCCGGTTCTCTTGCCGGTTCTCCTGGCGAGGATACTCCTGCCGCCCGTTCTCTTGCCGCCCGTTCTCCTGGCGAGTGAAGGTCTGCCGGGGCGCGTCCTGACGGTCGTAGTCGGAGCGCTGGCCGTTATCCTGGCGCGGCTGATCCTGCCGATTGCCGTCCTGACGATTGCCGTCCGGGCGCTGGTTGTCGAAGCGGGCGCCGTTGTCGAAGCGCGGCCGGTCGTTGCGGTTGTTCTGGAAGCGGTCACGGCGCTCCTGCCGGTCGCCACGGTTCTGGTTCTGGCCGAACCGGTCGTTCTGGCCGCGATCGTTCTGGTTGCGATCCTGGCGCCCGTCCTGCTGGCCGCCCTCGCCGCGGTTGTCGTAGGGCTGCGGCTGCTGGCCGGGATCGCCATACTCGGTGGCGTAGCCGGCATAGCCCTGGCCGTTGGCCTCGCCGCCCTGCTCGTCGTCACCGTCTTCCATGTCGTCGTCGTAGGCGCGGGAGGCGTAGCCGGCGCCAGCCTGCGGGCGGCCCTGCTCCTGCGCGCCGGAGATGATCCGGAAATAGTGCTCGCCGTGCTGGAAATAGTTTTCCGCCGCCACCGGGTCGCCCGCCGCCTGCGCGTCGCGCGCGAGCTGCGCGTACTTGTCGGCGATATGCTGGGCGGTGCCGCGGACTTTGACGTCGGGACCGTTGGATTCGTAGGACCGCGTCAACGGATTCGGGCCCTTCGGCCGATTCCGGCCACGCACCCGTCGGTTCTGGTTTGGTCTCATCGGTCTCAGATGACCCTCGTTACTGCGAGCGCGTCTGGTCTGGGGTTCGGGCTCCCGAGGCGCCGCCAGGCGGGTCCTCGCCGGCGCCCGCGGAGGGATCATCGGACTTGATCCACGAACCGCTCGCCTACCAGCCGTCTGTCCCGATCCCTCGGGGCCTACGCTTGCGTCCAAGACGCGTGTCGATTGTCAGGTTCGAAAACCGCCGCGCCGCTGCTCGAACCCGAGCCTGCGTCTGATCGGCGGTGGAGCGCTCGGCCGACATCCCGCGAAGGATGACCCATGCCGAACCTACGATCGGTACTCTTAACGGATCGTCCACGAACCGCAAGTCGCACGGGTCTTTCCTGCAATAACGTGATGGGGATTTCGTCGCCTTTCGCAGGATCGTTGCAGCGAATCCGCTACGCGGACACCGCTTCGGCGCGCGAGGTGAACGATGCGACCCGTGCGTGCCCGGCGAGATCGCGCACGATGCCGCCCGGTCGAAGGCCGGCCGTCGCCCCCAAGTCGGTCACGGCCTCGGCCTGATCGTAGCCGATTTCGAGATGGAGCGAGCCGCCCGACGCCAGCAGGCCCCGAGACACCGCCCCAACGATCCGTCGATAGGCGCCGAGGCCGTCATCGCCGCCGTCGAGGGCCGCGAGGGGGTCGTGCTCGCGCACCTCGCGGTCGAGCCCGGTGATCACCGGGCTCGCGATATAGGGCGGGTTCGAGACCACGCGGTCGAACGGGGCGCCGAGGGCATCGCACCAATCGCCGGCGACGAAGCCGGCGCGCTCGGCGACGCCGTTGTCGCGCGCGTTCGCGCGCGCCGTCCTCAGGGCGCCCCAGGACCGGTCCAGCCCGATCCCGGTGGCGTTCGGCAGCGCGCTCAGCAAGGCGACGAGGATGCAGCCGCTGCCGGTGCCGAGATCGAGGATGCGGACCGGCGCCGCGTGGTCGGGGATCGAGGCGAGCGTCGCCTCGACCAGGGTCTCGGTGTCCGGCCGTGGCACCAGCGTCTCCGGCGACAGGCGGAACGGCAAGCCCCAGAACTCCCACGCCCCGAGGATGCGAGCCACGGGCTCGCCGGACAGGCGGCGCCTTGCTGCGACCTCCAGCCTATTCGCCTCTCCCGGCCCGAGTACACGTTGCCCGTGCAGCGCGAGGTCGATCGCGCGAAGATCGAGCACGCCGAGCATCAGGAAGCGGGCGTCGCCCTCGGGCACACCCTCGGCTACGAAGGTGCTGGTGAGACGCCGAAGCGCATCGCTGCGGCTGTCGGCGGGATGCACGATCGCTGCGGCGCTCAAGGCTGCTTCGCCGAGGCCCGCAATTCAGCGGATGCAACAGCGGCACGCTGTCCGAGCATGGCGCGGGTCCCCTCTTCCGGGGCGGAGGGGGACAGGGTGAGGGATGAGAACCGTCCGGAGAGGTCACGCCCCTCACCGCACCCCTCTCCCCATGGGAGAGGGAGCCGCGCTGCGGCCAGCCTTACGCGGTACGGGCTCACGACATGCCTTCGGCGGCCAGCAGCTCGGCTTGGTGCTCGGTGACCAGGGCGTCGACGAGTTCGTCCAGCGCGGTGCCGGAGAGCATCTCCTCCAGCTTGTACAGGGTGAGGTTGATGCGGTGGTCGGTGACCCGGCCTTGCGGGAAGTTGTAGGTGCGGATGCGCTCGGAGCGGTCGCCGGTGCCGACCTGCGACTTGCGGTCGGCGGCGCGGACGGCATCCTTGGCTGTACGCTCGGCGTCGTAGAGCTTGGCGCGCAGCAGCGACATCGCGCGGGCGCGGTTCTTGTGCTGGGAGCGCTCCTCCTGGACGAAGATCACGATCCCCGACGGCAGGTGGGTGATGCGGATCGCCGATTCGGTCTTATTCACGTGCTGACCGCCGGCGCCCTGCGAGCGCATGGTGTCGATCTTCAGGTCGGAATCGTTGACGACGATGTCCACCTCCTCGGCCTCGGGCAGCACCGCCACGGTGGCGGCGGAGGTGTGGATCCGCCCCTGCGCCTCGGTGTCGGGCACGCGCTGGACGCGGTGAGCGCCGCTCTCGAACTTCAGGCGGGCGAACACGCCACGCCCCTTCACCTCCGCCACGACCTCGCGGTAGCCGCCGACCGTGCCCTCGCTCTCGGAGATCACCTCGACCTTCCAGCCCTTGGTGTCGGCGTACTTCGCGTACATCCGGAACAGGTCGCCGGCGAAGAGCGCCGCCTCGTCGCCGCCGGTGCCGGCTCGGATTTCGAGGATCGCGCTCTTCTCGTCGGCCGCGTCCTTGGGCAGCAGCATCAGCTGCAGATCGCGATGCGCCTTGATCAGCGCGTCCTCGGCGTCGGGCTTCTCGGCGGCGGCCAGCGCGCGCATCTCCGGGTCGCCGCCGGGCTCGTCGATCAGCGCTTCGACCTCGGCGAGGTTGGCGGCGGCGGCACGGTAGGCATGGATGCCGGCGACGACGGGATCGAGGTCCGACAGCTCGCGGGAGAGCTGGACGATGCTCTCCGAGCTTCCGTCGCCAGCCGCGAGGGTGCCGGTGACGATGTCGTGGCGCACGAGGATGGCGTCGAGGCGGTCGGGGGGAAAGGGAATCATCGACCGGGGTCTACTCTGGGACGCTGACGGAAACGAGACCGGTTTTGACGCGCAGTGCGCTCAGACCGGGATGCCGTGGGCCTTGGCGAAGGCGGCGAGCGCCGGGCGGAGCGAGGCGCCGTCGTGAGAGCGGGCCATCTCGGCGTCGATCACGTCGGCGATCGCCCGCGCGTCGAGGCTCAGCACCATCGCCTTGATCGGGCCGATGGAGGCCGGCGACATCGAGAGGTCGCGGAACCCCATCCCGATCAGCGCCATCGCTTCGAGCGGACGGCCGCCGATCTCGCCGCACACCGTCACCGGGCACCCGGCCGCGTCGGCGCGCTCGGCGATCAGCCGGAAGGCGCGGATCGCGGCGGCGCAGAGCGGATCGAACCGGTCGGCGACCCGGCGGTTCTCGCGATCGACCGCGAACAGGAACTGCATGAGGTCGTTCGAGCCGACCGAAAGGAAGTCGGCGACCTTCGCGATTTCGTCGATCTGGAACAGCAGCGAGGGCACCTCGACCATGGCGCCGAGGCGGCAATCGCTCGGAAGCGGATGGCCGTGGCGGCGCAGGTGCGCCTTCTCGCGATCGACGATGGCCTTGGCCCGCACGAACTCGTCGACGGTGGCCACCATCGGGAACATGATCTTGAGCGGCCGCCCGGCCGCCGCCCGCAGCAGCGCCCGCAGCTGGACCCGCAGCAGCGCCGGCCGGTCGAGGCCGATGCGGATCGCGCGCCAGCCGAGCGCCGGGTTCTCCTCCTCGAGCTTGGGCATGTACGGCAGGATCTTGTCGCCGCCGATGTCGAGCGTCCGGATCGTCACCGGCCGGTCACCGGTGGCGGAAAACACCGCCTCGTAGAGCGCCTGCTGCTCGGCCGCCGACGGCATCCGCTGCGCCACCATGAACTGCAGCTCGGTGCGGAACAGGCCGATGCCCTCGGCGCCGGTCTCGTTCAGGTGCCCGAGGTCGACGAGGAGGCCGGCGTTGAGGTGGAGCCCGATGCGGATGCCGTCGCGGGTGATCGCGGGCACGTCGCGCAGCGCCCGATATTGTTCTTGCCGCTTGGCGCGCAGGCGCACCATCTCGGCATAGGCCGCCTCGATCTCGGGTCCGGGGCGGACCTGGACCTCGCCCGAGACGCCGTCGACGATGATCGCATCGCCGGAATCGCAGAGCGCCGTCGCGTTCTCGACCTCGCCGACGGCGGGGATGCCCAAAGCCCGCGCGACGATCGCGATATGGCTGGTCGGGCCGCCCTCCTCCAGCACCACGCCGCGCAACCGAGACGGGTCGTAGTCGAGGAGCGCCGCCGGCCCCATCGAGCGGGCGACCAGGATGGCGTTGTCAGGCAGGAACGCGCCTGAGCCCGCGCCCTCCTGGCCGGTGAGGCGGCGCAGCAGGCGGTTGGCGAGGTCGTCGAGGTCGTGCAGGCGGTCGCGCAGGTACGGGTCGCTCTGGCGCATCATCCGCGCGCGGTTGTCCGACTGGACCCGCTCGACCGCGGCCTCCGCGGTGAGGCCGGAGACCACCGCCTCGCGCATCCGGCGCAGCCAGCCCTTGTCGTGGGCGAACATGCGGACCGTTTCCAGCACTTCTCGCGATTCGCCGGTGCCGATCTTGTCGCCGCGCTCGACCAGGGCGTCGATCGCCGAGCGCACCGCCTCGATCGCAGCTTCGAGCCGGGTGATCTCGGCCTCGACGTTCTCGGCGATCAGTGTCTTCACGACGATACGCGGCTCGTGCAGCACGACGTGGCCGAGGCCGATGCCGTCGGCGAGCACCACGCCGCGGGCGCTGACCGCGCGGCGCGCGGCAGTGCCGGCGTCGGGCGCCAGCCCCTGCAACTCGCCGGACGCGATCATCTCCGAGAGCACCATGGCGGTGGTCTGGAGCGCCTCGATCTCTTCGTCGGAATAGACGCGGTAGGTCTTGTTCTGGACGGTGAGCACGCCGAGCGTGTTGCCGGCCCGCAGCAGAGGCACGCCGAGGAAGGCGTGATACGCCTCCTCCCCCGTCTCGGGGCGGTAGGAGAAGGCCGGGTGGGTCTGCGCGTCGGAGAGCGAAAGCGGCTCGGCCGTCTGGGCGATCAGGCCGACGAGGCCCTCGTCGGCACGCATCCGCGTGAGGTGGACCGCCTCGCGGTTGAGGCCTTCCGTCGCGAACAGCTCGAGCGTGTTGTCGTCGCGCAGGACGTAGACCGAGCAGACCTCGGCGATGACGTTGGCGGCGATGACCACGACGATGCGGTCCAGGCGCGCCTGGGGGCTGACCGGCTCCGCCATGGCTTCGCGAAGGCGGCGCAGCAGCAGGCGCGGGCCTCCGGGCGCAGCGGGCATCGTCTGGTCAATCCCCTGTCAGCGCGGCGCCGAACGTCGGCGCCGGGCAACCTCAGGTCGAACCCGTCGGACGGGCCTGCAAGCCTCAAGCTTGATCCAGGCCGTATAGCGAGTGGAGCGTGCGGACGGCAAGCTCGGTATAGGCCGCGTCGATCAGCACGGAGAACTTGATCTCGGAGGTGGTGATGGCGCGGATGTTGATGCCCTTGTCGGCAAGCGCCCGGAACGCCTTGGCCGCGACGCCGGCATGGCTGCGCATTCCCACGCCGATCGCCGACACCTTCACCACGTCGGTGGCGCCTTCGATCTGGGCGAAGCCGATCGTGTCGTGCGCCCGATCGAGCACTGTGCGGGCGCGGTCGTAGTCGGCCGCCGGCACGGTGAAGGTCATGTCGGTGGTGGACTGGTCGCCCGACACGGTCTGGATGATCATGTCGACGTTGATGTTGGCGTCGGCGAGCGGCCCGAAGATCGCGGCGGCGACGCCGGGGCTGTCCTTGACACGGCGAAGCGTGATCTGCGCCTCGTCCCGCGCGAAGGCGATCCCGGTGATGATCTGCTGTTCCACGTCGGTTTCCTCGTCGCAGATGAGGGTGCCGGGGCGCGCGGCGTCCGGCGGATCGAAGGAGGAGCGGACCGTGGTCGGCACCCGGTGCACCATGGCGAGCTCGACGGAGCGGACCTGCAGCACCTTGGCGCCGAGGGAGGCCATCTCCAGCATCTCCTCGAAGGTGACGCGCTCCATGCGCCTCGCCTTCGGCACGACGCGCGGGTCGGTGGTGTAGACCCCGTCCACGTCGGTGTAGATGTCGCAGCGCTCCGCGCCGATCGCGGCGGCGATCGCGACCGCGCTGGTGTCCGACCCGCCACGGCCCAAAGTCGTGATCCGGCCGGTCTGGGAATGGATGCCCTGGAAGCCGGCGATCACCGCCACCTCGCCGCGCTTGAAGCCGGCGTCGAGCCGGGCGCCGTCGATCTCCTCGATGCGGGCCGATCCGTGCGCGTCCGAGGTCTGGATCGGGATCTGCCAGCCTTGCCAGGAGCGGGCCGCGATGCCGGCCTTGCGCAGCGCGATCGCCAGTAGGCCGGAGGTGACCTGCTCGCCCGACGCGACGACGGCATCGTACTCGGCGGCGTCGTAGTCGCCGTCGGCGTCTTTGACCCAGCCGACGAGTTCGTTGGTCTTGCCCGACATCGCCGAGACCACGACCGCGACCTCGTAGCCGGCCGCGACCTCGCGGGCGACGTGGGCGGCCACGTTGCGGATGCGCTCGACGTTGGCGACCGAGGTGCCGCCGAATTTCATCACCAGACGGGGCATGGAGCGTCCGCGTTTCTCAAACTTCGTCGATCGGCCGATCCGGGCGCATCGGGACCGGGCGTGTAGGACGGCCCGCAGGGATTTCCGAGCGGCCGCACCGATCGCTGTACCGCACCGGCGTCCGGCGGGTACAAGCGGGGTCGGGACCTGTCAACACGCCGCCGATTCCGCTGCCGCGTTCCGCTGCGAAGTTCGGCCGCCCGTGCGAACCGGTCGGGCCGGCGCGTGTTTCCCACTGCCTGGTACGGACCCTCAAGGAGAGCGGATGAGCATCGACGAGACCGCCGCGGGCGGCGCCGCGCACGCGCGCACCGGGTCGGTGAACCCGGCCGAAATCGCCCGGTTCGACGCGCTGGCGGCGACGTGGTGGGACCCGCGCGGGCCGATGCGGGTGCTGCACCGCTTCAATCCCGTCCGCCTCGCCTACATTCGCGACACGGTCTGCCGCCA
Organism: Methylobacterium sp. WL8; assembly: GCF_008040045.1. Classification (NCBI taxonomy): domain Bacteria; kingdom Pseudomonadati; phylum Pseudomonadota; class Alphaproteobacteria; order Hyphomicrobiales; family Methylobacteriaceae; genus Methylobacterium; species Methylobacterium sp. WL8. The sequence goes on from NZ_VRVF01000038.1 coordinate 11,071, forward strand.
TTACGGGCGCTCGGCTGAGACGCCCTTCGCGCTGGACGGCCTCTCGGTGGTCGACGTCGGCTGCGGCGGCGGCGTGCTGTCCGAGCCGCTGGCGCGCCTCGGCGCCGACGTCACCGGCCTCGACCCGGCCGTGCAGAACATCGCCGCCGCCCGCCGCCATGCGGAGGCCGAGGGCGTGCCCGTGGATTACCGGGCCGAGACCATCGAGTCGGTGGCCGCCGCGGGCCGGACCTTCGACGTGGTGCTGATCATGGAGGTGATCGAGCACGTCTCCGACATGCCGGCCTTCGTCCGCACCGCGGCCTCGGCGGTGAAGCCGGGCGGCCTGCTCTTCGCCGCGACGCTGAACCGGACGATGCGCTCCTTCGCGCTCGCGATCGTCGGTGCCGAATACGTCCTCGGCTGGCTGCCGAAGGGCACGCACGACTGGCAGAAGTTCGTGACGCCGTCCGAGCTGACGGCTGCGCTCCGGGGCGGCGACCTGTCCGTGACCGACACGACGGGCGTCGTCTACAACCCGCTCACGGACGGATGGCGGGTGGGCCGCGACACGGCGGTGAACTACATGATGGCGGCCGAGAAGCCGGCTTAGGGCGCCCCTGCCCAACCCTGCCACCACCGGGCGGTCCCCGAAGGAGACGCGATGCTCGAGAAGATACCCGCCGCCGTGGGCCATGCCCTGTCCGGCCTCAAGGCCGGGCTCGAGAAGGCCGTCTTTCACGCCGAATTCCCCGACGCTCCGGCGACGATCGCGTTGACGAGCCCAGACTTCGCTGACGGCGCGGCTCTGCCGGCCCGTTTCACCGCGGACGGCGAGGGAACCACGCCGGCGCTCGCCTGGAGCAACCTTCCCGCCGGCACGGCCGCCGTCGTGATCCTGGCGGAGGATGCCGACAGCCCGACGCCGCATCCGCTGGTGCATCTGATCGCGTGGAACCTAGCGCCGGCCATGTCGGATCTCGCCGAGGGCGCGTTGACCGCGGATGCGCCCGTGGATCTGGGCAAGAACAGCTTCCTCAAGGACGGCTGGCTGCCGCCGGACCCGCCGAGCGGTCACGGCGCGCACCGCTACCTGTTCCAGGTCTACGCCCTCGACCGTCGCCTCGACCTGTCGCCCTCCCCGGGCCGCGGCGCGCTGCTCGACGCGATGCGAGGCCACGTCCTGGCAAAGGGCTCGCTCACCGGGACCTACCAGCGGCGCTGAGGCGCATAGCCGGCCTCGATCGATCGAGGGCGGATGACCAAACCAACGGAACGCGCGCGATGAAGGCTCTCCTCTGCACCCGGCTCGGCGGACCGGACGACCTGTCGATCGAGACGTTGCCCGATCCCGTGCCCGGCCCCGGCGAGGCGCTGGTGCGGGTCTCGGTCGCCGCGCTCAACTTCTTCGACACGCTGATCATCGCCGGGCGCTACCAGGTGAAGCCGGAGCTGCCGTTCTCGCCCGGCGGCGAAGCCTGCGGCGTGGTCGAGGCGCTCGGCCCCGGCGCGGAGGGCGTGCGGGTCGGCGACCGGGTGATCGTGCACGCCAAGTACGGCACCTGCCGCGAACGGGTGACCGTCCCGGTGCGCCTGCTGACCCCCGTGCCCGACGGCGTGAGTGACGAGCAGGCGGCGGGCCTGACGATCACCTACGGCACCTCGCTGCATGCCCTGCGCAACCGCGCGAAGGTCCGGCCGGGCGAATGGCTCGCGGTGCTCGGCGCCTCGGGCGGCGTCGGCCTCGCGGCGGTGGAACTCGGGGCGCTGCTCGGCGCCCGCGTCATCGCCTGCGCCTCGTCGGAGGACAAGCTCGCGGTCGCGCGCGAGCACGGGGCCGAGATCGGCCTCGTCTACGACCCGGCGACCTTGCGCGACGCCCTCAAGGAGGCGACCGGGGGCAAGGGCGTCGACGTGGTCTACGACGCTGTCGGCGACGCGTTCTCGGAGCCGGCCTTCCGCGCGCTGACCTGGCGCGGGCGCTTCCTCGTCGTCGGCTTCGCCGCCGGCGAGATCCCGCGCCTGCCGCTCAACATCATGCTGCTCAAGGAACTCGACGTGATGGGCGTCCACTGGGGCGTGTTCACCGAGCGCGAGCCGGAGGTGCACCGCGAAAACCAGCGCCAGATGCTGGCCTGGGTCGCCGAGGGTCGGCTGACCGCGCGGGTGCACGGCGCCTACCCCCTCGAAGACTACGCCGCGGCCCTCGGCATCCTCAGCCGCCGCGAGGCGGTGGGCAAGGTGCTGCTGCGGCCCTGACGCCTCAGATCAGGCCCTGCGCCTTGGCGAGCGCCACGAGGTCGCCCTGCGGCCGGGCGCCGATGTGCTGGATCACCTCCGCCGCCGCCAACGCGCCGAGGCGGGCCGCGGTGACGTAGTCGAGGCCGCGGGCGTGCCCGGCCAGGAAGCCGGCGGCGAAGAGGTCGCCGGCGCCGGTGGTGTCCACGACCTCGCGCACCGGCGACGCCTCGACCGAGCGGATCTCGCCGCCCTTCACCACCATCGCACCCTCGGACGAGCGGGTGACGAGGCCGAGGAGGTGCTTGCCGCGGCCGTCGCGTTCGTCGCGCAAGGCCTTGAGCGCCGCGTCCGGGTCGTCGGTCTGGTACAGGCTCTGCAGCTCGCCGATGTTGGCGAACAGAATGTCGACGCTGCCGTCTCGGATCAGGCCGAGGAATTCGTCGCGGTAGCGGCCGACGCAGAACGCGTCCGAGAGGGTGAGCGCCACCGCATTGCCGGCACCGTGCGCGATCGACACCGCCTTGCGGAACGCGTCCTTGGCGGCCGGCGGGTCCCAGAGGTAGCCTTCGAGGTAGACGACGCGGGCGCTCTCGACGACCGCCTCGTCGAGGTCGGCGGGCGACAGGCCCTGGCATGCGCCGAGATAGGTGTTCATCGTGCGTTCGCCGTCCGGCGTCACCAGCACAAAGCAGCGGGCGGTGGCGGGGCCGTCGGTCGCGGCCGGCACGCCGAAGGCGACGCCGGTCGCCTTCAGGTCGTGGCTGAACAGGCGGCCGAGCTCGTCGTCGCGGACCTTGCCGACGAAGCCGGTCTTGGCGCCGAGCAGCGCGGCGCCGACCGCCGTGTTGGCGCCCGACCCGCCCGACACGATCGTCGCCGGCCCCATCGCGGAAAACAACGCCTCGGCGCGCGGCTCGTCGATGAGCGCCATCGCGCCCTTCGGCACGCCCTGGTCTGCGAGGAAGCCCTCGTCTGTGCGGGCGATGACGTCGACGATGGCGTTGCCGAGCACCAGGAGGTCGAGCTGAGCGGTCATTCGGTCGTCCCTTCGAAATCTGCCCGCGCTCTCGCACCGGCGTCCGAACGGGTCAAGCGAGGCGGCTCAGGCGTCGGCGAACATCTCGGCGACCGGCACGTCGAGGCCGAGCGGATCGAGCCGGAGCACGCCGTCGGCCGCGATCCGCGACTCGATCACCTCGGCGCCACGGCGGTGATGGATGACGAGGCGTTTGACGGGATCGACGATCAGGTAGTGCATCACGCTGGCGAGGCTGAAATACCCGGCGAACTTGACGCCGGTGTCGATCGCCTTGGTGCTCGGCGAGATCACCTCGACGACGATCAACGGATCGTTCACCTCGACCGCGTCGGCATCCATCCGGGAGCCGCACACGACGAGGGCGTCCGGCTCGAAAGCAGTGGTCGGATCGATCCGCACGGTCATGCCGTCCGGAAACACCTCGCACGGGAGGCCGCCGGCACGAACCGCGGCGTGCAAGGCTACGAAGATCCTCGATTTGGCGCGGGAATGCCGTGCGCGCTGCGGCGAGATGGCGAAGACTTCGCCGTTCAGGATTTCGTAGCGGCCACGTCGATCCTCGGCCCAGGTCAGGAACTGATCCACGGTCATTCCCGGATCGGGCCGAAGCTTGGGCTGAGCGCTCATCGGCCGATCCTAGCAGTCGGCGACGCCGTCGCGAAGCGACGGCTACTGCATCGACTTGACTTCGCACTGCGCGTAGTCGGCACTCGCCTTCACGTAGGCGTTGAGCTTCTGCAGGTAGCCTTCGGCCAGAGGCCGAAAGGCCTGGAGCTGCAGGTTGTAGGCCTTGATCGCGTCGTTGTAGCTGTAGGCCTCCCAGCCGGGGCATCCGCCCTTGGCGTCGAGGCAGGCGGGCTTTGCCGGCAGGGCCGGCTTCTCCGGCTTGGCCGAGGCCGGCGGCGGCTCCGGCAGGGGGCAGGCCGCGAGTGCCGCCCTGGGGGCGACGAGCGCCAGGGCGAACAGGGATCGGCTCAGGAAACCGCGCATGGACAGGTCGAGCTCCGTTCGGCCCGCGTCGGGGCCGGCCGGGTTGTGCGTCCGCGTGCCTCCGGGAGCAAGGCGGTCATCCGGCCGGCTGGACGCGGTGCGGCCGCTCCACCCGCGGCGCGGGCTTGCGCGCAGCCGGCATCCCGCGAACCAGGGCGACCACCGGTAGCAGCAGGCCGATGGCGAGCACCCACCAGGCGGGGCGGATCACGTCGGAGAAGTCGAGGTTGGCGCCGAGCACGAGGTCGGCCGGGATGCCGCTCTTGATCCCGTACCACGCCGCCTCGATCCCCGCCGTCGCGAGGCCGGCGGCGACCGCCAGCAGCGCCAGCGACCACGGCCGCATCGGCAGGCGGACGCGTTGCATCAGGCGCCAGCCCATCAGCAGCACGAAGAGCCCGGTCCAGAACACCGGGTCGGAGACGTCGATCTTCGATTGCAGGAAGTAGTGCAGCAGGCCGAGAATGCCGATCGCGTAGGCCGCCTTGTGCAGCCGCGTCCAGTTCTTTCCCATCCGCCGGATCGCAGCATCGGTCGAGGTGGCGCCGAGCGCGATCAGGCCGAGGAGCGCGACGAAGCCGATCGTCAGGTAGAACCGCAGTGCGATCTCGGACACGACCTTGGCGAGGTCGAAGTTCTGGTCGACCACGTAGAGCGTCAGGTGCGCCAGTGCGTAGGCCAGGGTGGTGACCCCGATAAGGCGGCGGACGTTGATCAGCTTCGGCCAGTTCGCCACCCGTCGCAGCGGCGTGACCGCAAGGGAGGCCAGCAGGAAGCGGATGGTCCACTCGCCGGTGCCGTGGATCAGCGCCGTGATCGGCTTGGGCCCGAGGGTGTTCGTCGCGTAGGCGCCCGCGAGGTAGCAGGCCGGCGCGACGGCGAGCAGGAACGCCGCGAGCTTCAGGAGCGAAAGGCGCCCGGTGCGGTCGAGCCAGGGCAGCGGCAGGGCGTGGGACCGGGCGTCGGACATGGCGGCTCTTCGTATCGGCTGTCGGTGACGGTTCGCGGCCCGGAACGGCCGGCGGGGAACGCTCGCGATCCATTCGCTGGGTTCGCCCCACGGTTACGGATGCGGGCCGTTTTCGGTTTCGAACGCGCGAAGACGGTTGACCGCACCGGAGCGCGGCCGAGATAGCCCCGCAACCCAACGACGCAGGATCGCATCCGATGGATTACCGCACGCTTGGCCGCTCCGGCCTCAAGGTCTCGCCGATCTGCCTCGGCACGATGATGTTCGGCGGCGCCACCGACGAGGCCGATTCCGCGCGCATCGTCGCCAGCGCCCGCGAGGCGGGCGTGAACTTCATCGACACGGCCGACGTCTACAACGCCGGCGTCTCGGAGGAGATCACCGGCCGGGCGATCGCCGCCGACCGGCATGCCTGGGTGCTGGCCACCAAGGTGGCCAACCCGATGGGCGACGGACCCAACGACCGCGGCCTGTCGCGCGTCCACGTGCTCCGCGCCGCCGACGAAAGCCTGCGCCGGCTCGGCACCGACTTCATCGACATCTACTACCTCCACCGGGAGGACCACGCGACGCCGCTCGACGAGACCGTGCGGGCGATGGAGACCCTGGTCCGCCAGGGAAAGATCCGGCATTTCGGCGTCTCGAACCACCGCTCCTGGCGCATCGCCGAGATCTGCCGCCTGTGCGACGCCTATGGCATCGACCGGCCGGTGGTGAGCCAGCCCTATTACAACGCCTTGAACCGCATGCCCGAGACCGAGCACCTGCCGGCCTGCGCGCATTTTGGCCTCGGGGTGGTGCCGTACTCGCCGCTCGCCCGCGGCGTGCTGACCGGAAAGTACGATCCCGACGCCCCGCCCCCGGCCGACACCCGCGCCGGCCGCCAGGACACGCGGATGATGCAGACGGAATGGCGCCCGGAATCCCTGCGCATCGCCCGCACCCTGAAGGACCATGCCGAGGCCCGCGGCATCACCGCCGGCCAGTTCGCCTTCGCCTGGGTGATGAACAACCGCGCGGTGACAGCGGTCATCGCGGGTCCGCGCACGCTGGCGCAGTGGACCGACTACCTCGGCGGGCTCGACTACGCCTTCACCCCCGAGGACGAGGCCCTGGTCGACGGCCTCGTCGTGACCGGCCACCCCTCGACGCCCGGCTACAATGATCCGGCCTACCCGGTCGAGGGCCGCGTCACGGTGAGCGGGACCAAGGCCTGAGGCACGTATCGATCGATCGGGTCCAATATTGGCGCAGGCAAGATTGGCGCAGGACGACACGGCCGTCGGGAAGGAGGATTAAAGGTCGATTCACGCAAAAGGCCCTAGCGTGATGGTCGTTGCAGTTCCTGCGTATCCGAAGTGCCATGCCCCCATCCGTCGAGGTCGCGCCCGACCTGTCCGGGCTGATCGAACTGTCGCGCATCGCGCATCTCGACCTGAAGCCCGTCATCCTGCGGGTCCAGACCGATCTGTTCGTGCAGGCAGCCAACCGCGACAAGTCGGACATCGAGTCCTTCGCATCCCTCGCCGGCGGGCTGATCCCGATCGTCGACGAGGAGACGGCGGCGATCGTCGCGGAGAAGCTCGCGCCCTTCGCCGACACGCCGCAATCCGTTCTGGCTACCCTCGCCGCCCGCGGCGGCCGCGTCCGCGACATCGTCCTGGAGACAGCCGTCACGCTCTCGCCCGCCCTGATCGACGCGGCGCTCCTCGACGGCGCCGACCTCGGCTCGGCGATGGCCGGGCGGCCCGGCCTGCCCCGCGCGGTCGTCGCCGAGCTGGCGCAGCGCGGCGATCCGGCGATCGACCGGGCGCTGGCCGGGAACCTCGCGATCACCCTGCGCAGCGACAGCGCCCGCCACCTCGTTGGCCGCGGTCGCGCCGACCCGGACCTCGCCGGCCTGCTTCTGGCGCGCCCGGACCTCGCGGCCGACGACCTCGCGCCGCTCTACCTGCATGCCGACCCGATCCGGCGCGATGCGATCCGCGAGGCCATCGCCGCCACGGCGGCGCTTCGCCCCTGCCCGCCCCCGCCACGCGACCTCGGCGCGATGCTGCTCGGACTGTCCGCCGCCCACGACGTGCCCGGCTTCATCGCCGCGCTGTCCGACGGCCTGGGGCTGCCGGCGAACTTCTTGCGCGCCGCGCCGGACCCGGGCTCGCGCTACGACCTGCTCACCCTATGCCTGCGCGCCGCCGACCTGCACGAGGAGGAGGCGGTCTACGTCTTCCTGACCCTCGACGAGGCGGTGTCGCGCTCGGCCGAGCGGGTGTTCGAGCTCGTCCGCCTGTTCCGCACCACCGATCGCCCGGCCGCCCGCGACCTGCTCTCGGCGATCCTCGACCGGCCGCTGCGCGAGCGCACCGCTACGGCCGACGCGCACCAGCCGCACCATGCGCCGGACACGGGCAAGGTCCGGGCAAGTGCCGTCGAACGGCCTGCCGCCCGCACGACCCTGCCGGGACGAGCGCGCAAGTCGTCTTGAAGCCCGCCCGGATGTCGGTGACGTGCCGGGCCTTTCGCTTGCTGATGGGCCGCTGGCGTTAGAGCCGGCTTCGCGCGTCGCAGCTCAATCCGCGCCGCGTCGTCAGTGCCCCTCCGCACCGCGCCAGGCGGCCTTGCGGTCGGCGTCCGCCAGGGTGTCGCGCGAGACGCTTGCCGTGCCGACGTGCCTGCCGAGCTCGGCCATGGCATCCTGCGCCAAACGCTGGCGGGACTCCGCCGGCAGTGCGCTCCAGGCCGCCGAGGCGGACCCGACCGTCGCGAGCACCGTCGATCCCGTCGCCAGGACCGTCGCAGCCGGATCGCGCACGGCCGCCGTCGCCGTCGCCGTCGCTGCGGGTCCGATCGCGGACGTCGAGGGCTGGTCGCGCGTCGCCGCGAAATAGGACAACGCGCCGATCACCAGGGCGGCTCGCAACAGGAACGACATAAACGGTGATCCGGACGGCGGACGGGTTGGACTGGCCGAGGGTGGCGCCGACTTCCTGAACCCGCCGTCAACTGAGCGCGGAAATCGGCGTCGATGGTGAACGAACCGCATTCGGGACGACGGCGCACAGTCACGGTTACGTTGTGGAAAGCATCCGGGTGATCGGAAGCCGGCGCGCAACACTCGTTTAAGCCGGGTCTGCGACGGTCGGCTCCTAGTCGTTCGTCACCGAACCGGGGGGCGCGAAGGCCGAGTATTTCCTGGGATGCCGCGTTGTTGGCTGCCCCGGGTCTTGGGTCTTGTGCGTTGCGCGTATCTGTCTTGCGTATTCAACACCGGCTGCCCACGCTGCTCGACGCCCGCCTTGCGAGCTTCGTGCATGAATCCGCGATCGAGGACGCGGCCGTGCGCTTCCGCCACGAGCGCTTCCTGGTCTCGCGCCTCGCCACCGGCGCGGTGATGATGGCAGGGCTGCCGCCCTACCTGCTGTGGCGCGGCGTGCCCTCGGGCATCGAAGTCCTTGCCATCGCCAGCCTGTTCCTACCGGTCCTCGCCGCCGTCCTGCTCTCGCGCACCGGCTCGCTCTGGGTCGCTCACGCGGTCTCCTCCGCCGGCCTCACCGGGCTGATCGTCTGCCTCGCCGGGCTCACCGGCGGCGTGCAGTCGGCCGCGACCGTCTGGCTCGTGGCGATCCCGCTCGAAGCGGTGGTCTCCGGCTCGAAGCGGGCGACCGTCGCCGCGTCCCTGCTGGCGATGCTCGGCGTGCTCGGCGTCGCGCTCGCCGGCTCTTGGATCGTCACCAGCCCGACGGTCGCGCTCTCGGCCACCGTGGCGTTGCCGGTCTTCGCCATCACCGCCATCGGCCACGTCGCCGCGCAGGTGTTGGAGCAGATGCGCAACGAGGGCCAATGGCGCAAGCGCATGCGCGACAACGAGGCCCGGGACCGGATGCTGCTCGCCGCGATCGACGACCTCGTCACCTGGCACGACGCCAACGGCCGGGTGATCGAGGCGTCGGCCTCGGCCGAGACCCTCGTCGGCACCGACGCCCTGCGCCTGCGCGGCCACGGCCTGCTGGAGCGCGTCCACGTCGCCGACCGCCCCGCCTTCCTGCAGGCGATCAGCGACGTCGCGGCGTTGGGCAAGCCCGCGACGGTGCAGCTGCGCCTCAACGTCGACCCGACCGGGCGGCGGCAGGACGGCGCACGGCTGATCCATGTCGAGATGCGGGCGCACCGGATCGCGCAGGGTCCGTCCGGCCCGGTCGGCGTCGTCGCCGTGACCCGGGACGTGACCGAGCATCGCCGCCACGCCGAGGAACTGGAGCGGGCGCGTGCCGAGGCGGAGCGCGCCGACGAGGTGAAGAGCCGGTTCCTGGCCAACGTCACCCACGAGCTGCGCACGCCCCTGAACGCCATCATCGGCTTCTCCGAGGTGCTGGCCGGCGAAGGCGCGATGGTGCTCGGGCCGGAGCGGGCGCGGGAATATGCCGGCATCATCGGCGCCTCGGGGCAGCACCTGCTCAGCGTCGTCAACACCCTGCTCGACATGAGCCGGATCCAGAGCGGCAACTTCGATTACGCGCCGGAGACGGTGGACGCGGCAGCTCTCGTGCGCAGCTGCTGCGACTTGATGAAGCTCAAGGCCGACGAAGCCGGAATCGTCCTCGTGCCGACGCCCGCGCACGGCTCTATCGAGATCACCGCGGATTCGCGTGCCTGCCGGCAGGTGCTGATCAACCTGATTTCGAACGCGGTGAAGTTCACGCCCGCCGGCGGCCGCGTCGAGGTGGCGCTGCGTAGGACCGCGACCGGCCTCGACCTCGTCGTCTCGGATACCGGCATCGGCATCCGGGAAGCCGACCTGCCGCGGCTCGGCACGCCGTTCTTCCAGGCGGGGACCGGCGGCTACAAGCGCACCCACGAGGGTACCGGCCTCGGCCTGTCCGTGGTGCAGGGTCTCGTCGGCCTGCACGGCGGCGCCATGACGATCGAGAGCGCGCCGGATGCGGGGACGACCGTCACCGTCAGCCTGCCGAAGGCCTGCCGCCAGCCCGAAAGCGCGCTCGGCACCGCGCCGCTGACCGCCCGGGTGCGTACGACCCGCAATGCGCCAGCCACCGGCGCCGTCGTTCGCCTGCCGCTCGGCCTGTTCGACAGCGGGCCGACGGTGGTGCGGGAGCCCGACGAAGCCGCGCGCCTGCGCCGCGCCGGCTGATCCGAAACGCAACGGGGAGACAGAATGTCCGAGATGCGCGACCATTGCGAGATCACCGTCGCCGGCGAGGCCCGCAGCGCACGCCCGGCCAAGGCCGCCCGCCACCCGACACCACCTCGCGCAGCCATCACCGATGCCGACGCCTCGGAATGGCGGGTGATGCTCGGGGCCGTGGCCAGCGGGACCTTGCGCATGTGCCGGCGCAACCCCGGTACGCTGTTCGGCGGGGTGGTCGCGCTCGGCGCCGTGGTGATGGTCTCGATGAACGCGCTGGGCCACCAGACCGGCCGCCACCCGGCGCCGATCCTGCCGAAGATCGCGATTCGCCAGGACGCGCTTCGCCAAGACGCGCTTCGCCAAGACGCGGTACGGAAGGACCCGGTCCCGAAGGCTTCGCCGGACATGGCGGCCGAAGCCGCGCGGCCCGCCGAGCCGTCACGGCCGCCGGCCAAGACCGCCGAATCCGCCAAGCCTGCGAACCGGGATGCGATCGCCGACCTGATCCGGTCCGGCGAGACCACCGCCTCGGTCACGCCGAAGGCGGCCGCCGCAGCACCGAAACCGCAGCCCTCGGTGATGCAGGCGCAAAAGGCTCTGACGAAGCTCGGCTACGGGCCGCTCAAGGCCGACGGGCTGATGGGCGCCACCACCCGCGCGGCGATCGAAAAGTTCGAGCGCGACCGCAAGCTGCCGGTAAAGGGCGAACCCGCCGGCCGGACTCTGCGCGAGCTCGCCGCCCGCGCTGCCCTGCCCCCGGCCTGATTGCATCGCGGTCCGGCGCGGCGCATGCCCGGCGCGCATCCGCACCGGGAGGTCCCATGCCGCGCCTGCGCTCCGATTTCTGGGTCTCGGCCCACCTGAGGCGCCTCGCCGTCGAGGGCATCTCCGCGGTTCAGCGGCGGCGCGGGGCGGCGGCGGCGGGCGCGATCTTCGTCAAGGTCGATCGCCTCGACGGACGCGCCGACCTCTACGGGCCGGCGCCGCAGGCTTTGTTCGAGGGCGAGGATTCCGGCGGCCGCCGTTTCGTGGCGATGGTCACCGAGGGCACGCCGCTCGATGCCGAGGAGCGCCTGACCAAGGAGATCCGCTTCGATTCCGACCTGTGGATCATCGAGATCGACGACCGCGAAGGCCGGCACCTCCTCGATCTCGCCGAATAGCCTCAGGCCGCCTCGCCCGCGAGTCGCCGCGCCGCACGATCGCGCCCGATCAGCGGCAGCAGGGCAGCCAGGTCCGGCCCGTGCTCCAGGCCGGTGAGCGCCAGGCGCAGCGGCATGAAGAGGGCCTTGCCCTTGGCGCCGGTCCGCTCGCGGATCGCGGTGGTCCAGGCCTTCCAGGTCTCGGGGCCGTAGGGCTGGGGCGGCAGCGTCGCCAACGCCGCGTCGGTCACGACGGCGTCCGCGATCACCGGCGCGACCGGCCCGGCCACCACCTGCCACCAGTCGCGAATCTCGGCGATCCGGTGGAGATTCGCCCGCGCCGCCAGCCACAAAGGTTCGGCGATGCCCGCCGGGATGCCGAGCGCGTCCAGGCGCTCGGCGGCTTCCGCGAACGGCATCTCGTGAAGGATGCGAGCGTTGAGCCCGTCGAGTTCGTGCGGATCGAACTTGGCCGGCGCCCGGGAGATGTGGGCGAGGTTCACGAGCTCGGCGAGCGCGTCCATCGTCGCGACCGCGCGCACAGCCTCGGCCGAGCCGGTGAGCACGGCGAGCGAGCGCACGGCGGCCGGCTCGTAGCCCGCCTCGCGCAGCGACCGCAGCGACAGGTGGCCGAGGCGCTTCGACAACCCCTCCCCATCCGCCGTCGTCAGAAGGTTGTGGTGGCCGAAGACCGGAAGCGCAGCCCCCAGCGCCTCGAAGATCTGCACCTGTACGCCGGTGTTGGTGACGTGGTCCTCGCCACGGATCACGTGGGTGACGCCGAGGTCGGCGTCGTCGACCACCGAGGGCAGCGTGTAGAGGTAGCTGCCGTCGGCGCGCACCAGCACGGGGTCGGAGAGCGAGGCGCAATCGACGTGCGCCGTGCCGCGGACGAGGTCGTCCCAGGCGACCGCCCGCGGCTCGAGCTTGAAGCGCCAATGCGGGATGCGGCCTTCCGCCTCCATGGCGGCGCGCTCGTTGTCGCTCAGCGCGAGCGCCGCGCGATCGTAGATCGGGGGTAGGCCGCGGCCGAGCTGGCGCTTGCGCCGCCGCTCCAGCTCCTCCGGCGTCTCGTAGCAGGGATAGAGCCGGCCGAGCGCCTTCAGCTTGTCGGCGGCGTCGTCGTACACCGCCGTCCGGTCCGATTGGCGGGCGCGCAGGTCCGGCACGATGCCGAGCCAGGCGAGGTCCGTCTCGATCGCCTTGGCGAAGGCCTCGGTCGAGCGTTCGCGGTCGGTGTCGTCGAGCCGCAGCAGGAAGCGACCGCCGTTCGCGCGGGCGAAGAGCGCGTTCAGCAGCGCGGGCCGCGCGTTGCCGATGTGGAGGAAGCCGGTGGGCGACGGCGCGAAGCGGACAAGAGGAGCCATGGCGGCGTCTTAACCTCCAATTGCCCCTCTCCGCCACAGCCCGACCGGGATGTCGCGCGGGGACGGCGGAAACACGTGGCGACGGATTGCACGGTCGGCGACGCTTCCAGGCAGCCGGAACCCGGCGTTCCTTGGATGGGGCGCCGCGGCGGCCGACAAGCGCGGAGCGGAATTCCGGCCGGAACCGGTGCGGTCGTCGACGTCGATCGGTGATCGCATCGGTTCTGCAGCTTGACGCCACCGCGCAGCCGGCCCTAGAAGGCCCTCGTTCCGGGATCGACGGCGTCAGCGCTGGTCGATCGGGATCGCGGCGTCCCAAGGGCTCGCCGCGCGGGATGGACGGTTAGCACAGCGGTAGTGCGTTCCCTTCACACGGGAAAGGTCGCAGGTTCGATCCCTGCACCGTCCACCATTTCCTCTCAGATCAGTTTGGCCGCTCGTCCGACCTACGTTGTCGTGCGCCGAAGCCACCGAACCTTGTGTCTCAGCCCTCACAGGTTGTTGGGAGGCGAGCGCTGCGTTGCCCGATCCAGCCTCCGGCCAAAGCGCGAAACCCGCCATTAACCTTCCTCGGTGATTTGTCGGATCGTTAACGGCTTCGCGCGGGCTGTCCCTGCTGCCGGCCAAGGATGGCACATCATGCGGCTGATCGTCGGCACCCTGATCGTCTTCGCCTGCGTCTTCGGCAGCTATTCGGCGATGGGCGGCCACCTCGAAGTGCTTTGGCAGCCGTTCGAGTTCGTCATCATCCTCGGTGCGGCGATCGGGGCCTTCATCATCGGCAACACCGGGCCGGTGCTCAAGGCCGTGCCCGCCATGTTCGGCACGCTCGTGAAGGGGCCGAAATACAACCAGCAAGCCTATGTCGAGCTTCTGGGAATGCAGTTTTCCTTGTTCAAGCTCGCGAAGCAGAAAGGCCTGATGGCGCTCGAGCCGCACATCGAAGAGCCGAGCGAGTCGACGCTGTTCAACGCCTTCCCGACCTTTGCAGCCAACCATCACGCGGTCGAATTCGTCTGCGACTACATGCGGATGGTGACGCTGGGCGCCAACAACGTCCACGAAATCGATGCGCTCATGGATGAGGAACTCGAGACGCACCACCAGGAGCAGGAGCGTATCGTCTCGGCCATGCAGTCGCTCGCCGACGGTACGCCCGCGCTCGGCATCGTCGCCGCCGTGCTCGGCGTGATCAAGACGATGGGAGCCATCAAGGAGCCGCCGGAGGTGCTGGGCCATCTGATCGGCGGCGCGCTCGTCGGCACCTTCTTCGGCGTCTTCGTCGCCTACGGCTTCTTCGGGCCCATGGCGCAGTCGCTCAAGAGCCTCTTCGAGGCGGAGTCGAAATACTACGTTTCGCTCAAGGCTGGTCTCCTTGCCCACATCGCCGGCCAGCCGCCGGTGATGGCGGTGGAATTCGCCCGCAAGGCCCTAATGAGCGACGTCCGCCCGACCTTCAACGAAGTGGAAGCGGCGACCGCCGCCCTGCCCGCCTAATCCGACCCCATCTCGAGAAGGGACGCGACGATCATGGCGCTCCAGCCGATCATCATCAAGAAGGTCAAGAAGGCCGCGCACGGGCACCACGGCGGGGCCTGGAAGATTGCCTACGCGGACTTCGTGACCGCCATGATGGCGTTCTTTCTGCTGATGTGGCTGATCAGCATGACAACGCAGGAGCAGAAGGCCGGTTTGGCGGAATACTTCGCGCCGGCGGCTTTGAGCCCTGCTACCAGCGGCGCTGGCGGAATGCTCTATGGGACCTCCCTCGATACGTCGGGCAACAAGCCGTCCACGCCCCGCGAGAAGGCGACGGGTTCAGCCGAGCAGGATGAGAGGGCGCGCCCGACCAGTGCGGGCGGCGCCAGCGACCTCGATGCCAGCCGCCCGGCCGCCAGCGTGCAGCCCAATTACAGCGCCATGGCCAGCCTGCGGCAGGCGCTCCAGAAGATGCCCGACATCGCCGAGCTGTCGCGCAACATCGTAATCGAGCCGACCAAGGAGGGCGTGAACGTCTCCCTCGTGGACGACGACGGCCGTTCCATGTTCCGCGAGGGTTCGGTCGACCCCCACGAGCGGACCCGTCGCGTGCTGGAAGCGCTGGCGCCCGCCCTGCGCCGGCTGCCCAACCGCCTGTCCATCACCGGCTACACGTCGGCCACCCGCCCGGGTTCGGCGCGGGCCGGCGAACCCTGGAATCTCACCGCCGGGCGTGCGCTCGCCGTACGCGAGATTCTGTCGGGCGCCGGGGTTCCCAACGAGAACTTCGCGTCGGTGGTGGGACGCGCCGACACCGAGCCGGTCTTCCCCGACAACCCCTACATCGCCCCGAACCGGCGGGTGACGGTCACGCTGCTCAATGCGAGCCCGGCGACGCCCCCGAACATCCTTCGCTGACGGACGAGCCGCATCGCCTCTGTTGAATGCTCGGCCCGATAGGACCGAACTGATCTGGGCACGGCGTCCACGGTGCGGTGCCATGCCTCGACCACCACTCTGAAACCTGATCTTCAGCCACTTTCAGTGTGGAACCACCGGCTCTCTGCGAACGAAGAGCGACCGAGCCTCACGTCCCAAGACAAACGTCCGGCAACGCTCAGTTGTTGGCGGTGCGGAACGTGTCGCAGGACTTCGTCTGGCCGCTCTTGTAGCCGTTCATGAACCAGCGTTGGCGCTGCTCGGACGAGCCGTGCGTGAACGAGTCCGGCACTGCGTAGCCCTGGCTCTGCTTCTGCAGCTTGTCGTCTCCGATCGCGCTGGCCGCGTTCATCGCCTCGTCGATGTCACCCTGCTCCAGGGAATTGTACTTGTCGTTGGAGTTCTTGGCCCAGACGCCGGCGAGGCAATCGGCCATCAGCTCGATCCGGACGGAGAGCGCGTTCGCGTCGCGCTTGGACGAGGCCTGCTGCTGGCGGGCCTGGACCTTGCCGAGGATGCCGAGGACGTCCTGCACGTGATGGCCGACCTCGTGCGCGATGACGTAGGCGTAGGCGAAGTCGCCCTTCACACCGAACTTCTGCTCCATCTCCTTGAAGAAGCCGGTGTCCAGATAGACCTTCTTGTCGAGCGGGCAGTAGAACGGACCCATTGCCGCCTGGGCCGAGCCGCAGCCGCTGCGTGTGCCGCCGGTGTAGAGCACCATCGTGGTCGGGGTGTACTGCTTGCCGGTCTGGTTCGGGAGGATCTGGCTCCAGACGTCCTCGGTGTTGCCCAAGATCTTGGAGGCGAAACGGCCGCTGTCGTCGGTCGGCGCCGTCTTGCGCCGCGTCTGCGTCTGCGGGTCGGCCTGCTCCTCGCGCTGGCTGCCGCCGCCGCGGGTCATCTGTTCGGCGCCGCCCATCAGGATCGCCGGATTGATGCCGGTGACCCAGCTGATGATCAGGATCACGACGATCGCGCCGATGCCGAGCCCGCCGGCACCGCCGCCCGGAAAGCCCATCCCGCCGCCGCCGCCTTCGCCGCGACGATCCTCGACGTTGTCCGAACTCCGAAAATCGTCCCAGCGCATAATTTCGACCGCCACTCGTTCTCACGACGCCGTTATCGCGAGTCGCAGGGTAATGACACAGGCCGAGCGAGGGTTCCGCTCGAACGGTCAAGCTTTTCCGTCGAGGGCGGCGCGCAGCAGCCGGAAATCCCGCCAGGCGAGCCGCTTCTGCATCGGCTGCCGCAGGAGGTAGGCCGGGTGGAGCGTGGCGAGCGCCCGCACCGTGCGATGGGACATCGCGTAGGGGTAGAACCGCCCGCGCGCCTTCAGGATGCCGTCCTTGGTGCCGGTGATCGCCTTCGTCGCCGGGTTGCCGAGGCAGACGATGATGTCGGGGTCGGCAAGCTCGATCTGCCGCTCGAGGAACGGGCGGCACACGGCGAGCTCCTGGATCGTCGGCTCGCGGTTACCGGGCGGGCGCCACGGCACCACGTTGGCGACGTAAGCCATCGTGCGGTCGAGGCCGATCGCCGCCATCATCCGGTCGAGCAGCTGGCCCGAGCGGCCCATGAACGGCTTGCCGACCCGATCCTCGTCGGCGCCCGGCGCCTCGCCGATGAACATCAGCTTCGCGGCGGGATTTCCGTCGGAGAAGGCGAGGTTTTTAGCCGTGAAGCGCAGCGGGCACCCGTCGAAGTCCGCGAGCAGCGCCTCCAGCTCCGCGAGCGTCCCGACCTCCCGGGCCCTGGCCCGGGCATCGGTGGCGGCTTCCTCGGGCTTGGCCGACGCAGATTGTCCGTAGGTGCGGGGCGGTGACGGCGCCTTCTCCGGTGCCGGCGGCGCCTCTTCGCGGGACGACACCGCGTCGCGCGGCGGCAATGCGCGGCGCGCGGCCTCGACGGGCGCGTCGCGGGCGGGTGCTGTGCGGAGCAGGGTCGGAGCCGGCGTGTCGGCTTCCTGGAAGCGGTCGTGCGGCGCCTCGTCGAGGGCGAGGTCGACGCCGCTCTCCACATGGAAATCGAGATACGCGATCAGGTCGCGCTGTGCGTCCGCCGACGATGTCATGGGCATGATGTGGGGCGTGACGCACCTGTGGACAACGCGGCATCGGTGCCGTCGCCGCGCGGCGCCGAGACGCCGCAATGCGCGACTTGGCCGCTCCCGCGCCTTCTCCCCTGCCAGCAGCGGCTTGCCAACCTACATTGGAACGGGTTCAGAACGACAGCACACGGCGCATCCACCGATCGGCCCGCGTCAGCGGGCGGTCCGGGCGCACGAAAGAGACACGGCAGGAGACGACAGGCATGGCGCATCCCGAACGCGAGGGCATGGATTTCGACGTGGTCATCGTCGGCGCGGGGCCGGCCGGCCTCGCCGCGGCCATCCGCCTGAAGCAGCACGCCCATGAGAGCGGCGACGAGATCAACGTCGTCGTCGTCGAGAAGGGCTCCGAGGTCGGCGCCCACATCCTCTCGGGCGCCGTGATCGACCCGTCGGGCCTCGATACCCTGGTGCCGGACTGGCGCGACGATTCCGAGCGTCCGTTGAAGACCGCGGTGGAGCGCGACGAGTTCCTGTACCTGACCAAGAACAGCGGCGTGACGATGCCGAACCTGTTCTTCCCCAAGTTCATGTCGAACCACGGTAACTTCGTCGGCTCGCTGTCGAACGTCGCCAAGTATCTCGGCGCCAAGGCCGAGGCGCTGGGCGTCGAGATCTATCCGGGCTTCCCGGCCTCCGAGGTGCTCTACGACGACCGGGGCGTCGTCGTCGGCATCGCCACCGGCGACCTCGGCATCGCCAAGTCGGGCGAGCCGCGCGACGACTACACCCGCGGCATGGAGCTGCGCGGTAAGTACGTCATCTTCGGCGAGGGCGCCCGCGGATCGCTGACCAAGACCCTGATCGACCGGTTCGAACTCAACCGCCACAGCGACCACCAGAAGTACGGGCTCGGCGTGAAGGAGCTGTGGCAGCTCGCGCCCGGCAAGTTCGAGCCGGGCCTGGTGCGCCACTCGATGGGCTGGCCCCTGCCGAACAAGGCCGGCGGCGGCTCGTGGCTGTACCACTTCGACGACCACCTGCTCTCGGTCGGCTTCGTCACCCACCTGAACTACGAGAACCCGACCCTGTCGCCGTTCGAGGAGTTCCAGCGCTTCAAGACCCACCCGATGATCCGCGAGGTGTTCGAGGGCGCCAAGCGCATCGGCTACGGCGCGCGCGCGATCATGGAAGGCGGCTGGCAGTCGGTGCCGAAGCTCGTCTTTCCCGGCGGCTGCCTCGTGGGCGATTCCGCCGGCTTCGTGAACGTGCCGCGCATCAAGGGCTCGCACAACGCGGTCCTCTCCGGCATGCAGGCGGCCGACGCCATCGCCGACGCGCTGAAGGCGGGCCGCCAGGGCGACGAGCTCACCGCCTACGACGCCGGCTGGCGCGACAGCGCGATCGGCGCCGACCTCAAGGCGGTCCGCAACGTGAAGCCGCTCTGGTCGCGCTACGGCACCCTCGCGGGCGTGGGCCTGGGCGGCCTCGACATGTGGTCGAACACGCTGCTCAACGCCTCGCCCTTCGGCACGCTCAAGCACGGCGAGCCCGACCACGCCTGCACCAAGCCGATCTCCGAGGTGACGCCGATCGTCTACCCGAAGCCCGACGGCAAGCTCACCTTCGACCGGCTCTCGTCGGTCTACCTCTCGAACACCAACCACGAGGAGGACCAGCCGCCCCACCTCCAGGTAAAGGACATGGGCCTGCAGAAGGCCTCCGAGCACGACGTGTTCGGCGGTCCCTCCGCGCGCTACTGCCCGGCCGGCGTCTACGAGTGGGTCGAGGATGCGGCGGCCGGGGACGGCGTGCGCTACCAGATCAACGCGCAGAACTGCGTCCACTGCAAGACCTGCGATATCAAGGACCCGAACCAGAACATCAATTGGGTGACGCCGGAGGGCCCGGGCGGACCGAACTACCCGAACATGTGATCAGGAGGCGGCCGGAGACCTGCTCCGGCGCAGAGCGTGTCTCCAACGCAGCGCGCCTCTCCCGGAGGGCTTCGGTGGAAGGAAAGCGCGCTCGCACGGCCTTGCGAGCCTAAGAATCGCGACGGGTGCGGCGGCCTTGAGCGGTCGTGCCCGCGCCATCCTTTCGCCTTGCGGGCGTGGCGGGAAGAGTCCAGTGTCCCCGCCGAATTCGGCGCCGCCTGGCCGCGATGGGCCGGCGCCCGCAGGAGCCGTGAACGGTGCCCATGACCGATGTCCGCCCCCGTCGCACCCGTTCGGTGCTCGCCCTGACGTTCGCCGCGAGCGTCTCGCTGTGCGGGCCCGCGCTCGCCGTGCAGCCGCGGGAGTCGAGCCCGATGTCGGAATACGAGCCGGCGGAGTCCCTCGAAGGCAACTTCCTCTCGGCCTACATCGCCGGCGCCTCGCGCGACACCGCGGCGGCTGCGAGCTTCTACCGTGAGGCGGTGAAGGCCGACCCGCGCAACACCGACCTGCTGGAACGGGCCTTCGTCTCGCTCTTGGCCGACGGCGCCCTGCCCGACGCGTTCCGCGCGGCCGAACGCCTCGTCAACCGCGACTCCACCAACGGGCTCGCTCAGCTCTCGCTCGGCGTGCGCCAGATCAAGGCCGGCCAGTGGGCCGCCGCCCGCCAGAACTTTTCGCGCAGCGGACGCGGCGCGGCCGCCGACCTGACCGCGACGCTGCTCACCGCCTGGGCCTATGCCGGCGCCGGCGACGGCAAGCGGGCGTTGGAGACCGTGAGCAAGCTCAAGGGCGAGCGCTACTACAACACCTTCCGCGACTACCATGCCGGCCTCATCGCCAGCGTCACCGGCGATCAGGCCGAGGCCGAGCGCCGCCTCAAGGCGGCCTACGAGGCCGACAAGAACACCCTGCGCATCGTCGACGCCTACGCCCGGTTCGAGGCCAATGCCGGCCGCACCGACCTGGCGATCCAGGCCTATTCCGACTTCGACGCGCTGATGCCGCGCCACCCGATCGTGCGCGACGCCCTCGACAAGCTGAAGGCCGGCAAGCCGCTCGCCCGCCTCGTCACCAACGCGCAGGAAGGCGCCGGCGAGGTGCTGTATGGGCTCGGCTCCGCCGGCTCGACGCAGGGCGACGAGCTGCCTGCTGTGGTCTACCTGCGGCTTGCCCTCTACCTCGCGCCCGAGCACGCCCTGGCCCGCCTGACGCTCGCCGACACCCTCGACCGGATGAAGCAGCCGGAGAAGGCGAACGAGGCCTACGCGCAGATCCCCGCCACCTCGCCGCTGAAGCTCAACGCCGACATCCAGATCGGCCTCAACCTCGAGCAGGCGGGCAAGGGCGACGAGGCGCTGCAATATCTCGACGCCGCGATGAAGGCGCACCCGGACGACATCGACATCATCACGGCGCTGGGCAACGTGCAGCGCTCGCGCAAGAAGTACGAGGAGGCGGCCGAGACCTACAGCCGCGCGATCGCGCTGATCGGCGACCGGCCGCAATCGAACTTCTGGACCACCTACTACTTCCGCGGCACCGCCTACGAGCGCGCCAAGCAATGGCCGAAGGCCGAGGCCGACTTGAAGAAGGCCCTGGAGCTGGTCCCGGCGAGCCAGCCGGCGGCGAAGGCCCAGGTGCTGAACTACCTCGGCTATTCCTGGGTCGATCAGAAGATCAACATCGACGACGCCTTCAAGCTGCTCAAGCAGGCGGCCGACGCCAGCCCGCGCGACGGCATGATCGTCGACAGCCTCGGCTGGGCCTATTTCCGCCTCGGCCGTTGGGACGACGCCGTGCGCGAGCTGGAAAAGGCCGTCGAGCTGAAGCCGGGCGACCCGACTATCAACGACCACCTCGGCGACGCCTACTGGCGCGCCGGCCGCCGCCTCGAAGGCAAGTTCCAGTGGCAGCACGCCAAGGACCTCAACCCCGAGCCGGACGACCTCGTGCAGATCAACGAGAAGCTGAAGAACGGCCTGCCGGACACCGACAAGCCGACGGCCACCGCCGAGAACCCGCCGGCCCCGGTGGCGGCGCCGCACAATGCCGAGAACCCGGAACTTCCCAAGGGCGCACCGGCCCCGACCGAGGCCCCCGGCGCGGCCGACAAGAAGAGCGGCGGCTGAACGGCCTTTCACCGATTCAATCCATCGTTCATGCCGGCTGCCATCCAGGGCAGCCGGCATTTCTTTGCGGCGCATCCTCGCTGGAGGCGTCGTCCACATCGGTCCAGAATACGCGATGGCACGTCTCACCACCCGCGCTCCTGCGAAGATCAACCTCACCTTGCACGTCCTCGGGCGTCGCCCCGGCGACGGGTATCACGTGCTCGAAAGCCTCGTGGCGTTTGCCGGCACAGGGGACACGTTGACCCTCGATCCCGGTCCCGCGCTGTCGCTCGCGGTGAGCGGCCCGACCGCCGGGCCGGCCGGGCCGACCGGGGACAACCTCGTGATCCGGGCGGCCCGGCACCTCGCGGACGGCGTGCCAGATTTGAAGGTCGGGGCGTTCGACCTCGTCAAGCGCCTGCCGGTGGCGGCGGGCATCGGCGGCGGATCGTCGGATGCGGCGGCCGCCCTGCGTCTCCTCGCGGAGCTGAACGGGCTCGCCCTCGACCACCCCGCGGTGATCGCCGCCGCGCGGGCGACGGGGGCCGACGTACCGGTCTGCCTCGATCCGCGGGCGCGGATGATGCGGGGCGCGGGCGAGGAGATCGGCCCGACGCTCGGGATCGCACCGCTGCCGGCGGTGCTGATCAATCCCGGCGTGCCGGTGCCGACGGCCCCCGTGTTCAAGGCGCTCGGACTCCAGGTCGGAGACAGGCTCGACGGCGCAGCGCATCCCGAGATCGGCGGCGGCGACGCCGACACGCTGCTCGCGGCGATCGGGCCGGCGCGCAACGACCTCGAAGCGCCGGCACTCACCGTGGCGCCGGTGATCGGCACGGCGCTGACGGCGTTGCGCACCCAGCCCGGGTGCCGGCTTACGCGGATGTCGGGTTCGGGCGCGACGGTGTTCGCCGTGTTCGCCGACCGGCATGCGGCCTCGCGCGCGGCCCGGGCCATCGGTTCGGCCCAGCCCGGTTGGTGGACCGTCGCGACCTACCTGCGCTGACAGGCCGGAGCAGGCGCCGGCTCGCTACGACGAGGATCAATGGACGCGCGAGACGCAGAAATCCACGACCTGCAGCAGCGCCGACTTCATCGGGCTTTCCGGGAACGGATCGAGCGCGTCCCGCGCCAGCGTGCCGTACTCGCGGGCGCGCGCCACCGTTTCCTCGAGGGCGTGGTGGCGCCGCAGGATCGTGTGGGCGGTCTCGAGGTCGCCCTCCTCCAGCGCGCCCTGCTCCAGCGTCCGCCGCCAGAACGCGCGCTCCTCCTCGGTGCCGCGGCGGACCGCGAGCACGATCGGCAGCGTGATCTTACCCTCGCGGAAGTCGTCGCCGACGTTCTTGCCGAGGGCCGCGCTGGTGCCGCCGTAATCGAGCACGTCGTCGATCAGCTGGAAGGCGATGCCGAGGTTCATGCCGTAGGCGCGGCACGCCTCCTGCTCCGCGACCGGGCGCCCGGCCAGCACCGGGCCGACTTCGCAGGCGGCTGCGAACAGCTCGGCGGTCTTGGCGCGGATCACCGCGAGGTACTCGTCCTCCGAGGTGCCGGTGTTCTTGGCGGCGGTGAGCTGCATCACCTCGCCCTCGGCGATCACGGTGGCGGCGGCCGAGAGGATGTCGAGGGCGCGCAGCGACCCGACCTCGACCATCATCCGGAAGGCCTGGCCCAGCAGGAAGTCGCCGACGAGCACGCTCGCCTCGTTGCCCCACTTGATCCGTGCGGCGACCCGGCCGCGGCGCATGTCGCTGCCGTCGACCACGTCGTCGTGCAGCAGGGTCGCGGTGTGCATGAATTCGACGCTGGCGGCGAGCTTCACGTCGCCGTCGATCCCCGCATAGCCGCAGAGGTCCGCGCTCGCGAGCGTGAGGATCGGGCGCAGGCGCTTGCCGCCGGAATCGATCAGGTGGTTGGCGACCTCGGGGATCATCGCCACGTCCGATCCGGTGCGCGACAGGATCTGGGCGTTCACCCGCTCCATGCCACCCGAGACCAGGGCCACGAGGTCGGCCAGGCTCGCCTCCGCGTCGGGGCGGCCCTCTTCGATGGAAACGACGACACCCAAGGTCCGATGCCTCCAGACCGATCTTCGATTGCAGCGCGCGATGCGCCACCCCTTCGCACGGGCTTCAGGGCACCGCAACATGCGCGCGTGAAACCGGATATGGTGCCGCCGCATGGATCGGCGCACGCGACGAAAGCGCCCTCCACCCGCGAACGGGGCCGCGATGACCGAACTGATCCGCACCAACGACATCGTCCTGATCGGCTTCGCGCAATCGCTGCTCGAGGGCGCTGATATCCCGGTCCTCGTGGCCGACAACCACATGAGCCTGATGGAGGGTTCGATCGGCGCCTTCCCCCGCCGCCTGCTGGTGCCCGGCGACCATGCGGCCCAGGCCCGCCGGCTCCTGCGCGACGCCGGGCTCGGCCACAAGCTGCGGGACGCGACCGCCTGACCATGCGCCAGACCTCGGATGCCGCGCCGGACGACTTCCTCGGCGGGGCCTTGCGCCTGCTGCAGCCGCCGCGCGGGAGCCACCGGGCCGGAACCGATGCGGTGCTGCTCGCGCGCCTCATCGAGCCGAAGGCCGGCGACGTGATCTGCGACGTCGGAGCGGGAACGGGTGCGGTCGGGCTCGCGGCCGGAATTGGCGCGCCGGGCAGCCGCGTCGTGCTGGTCGAGCGCGCGCCCGACCTCGCCGCATTGGCGCGCCGGAACGCCGAGGCCAACGCGATGGCCGATCGCGTCTCGGTCGTCGAGGCCGACGTGCTCGGTCCAGGGGCAGAACGCCGAGCCGCCGGCCTCGTCTCCGGCAGCGCCGACATCGTGCTGACCAACCCGCCGTTCTTCGAGGCCGGTCGCCACCGCCCGTCGCCGGATGCAGGCAAGGCGGCCGCGCACGCATTTCCCCCCGGCGGATTGGAGGCCTGGATCCGCACTTGCACCGACCTTCTGCGGGCCGGCGGCCGGCTCGGGCTGATCCACAGGGCCGACGCGCTACCGCTCTGCCTCGACGCCCTGCGCAATCGGTTCGGCGGCGTCGCGATCCGCCCGGTCCACGCCCGGGCGGATCGTCCGGCGATCCGCATCCTCGTCAGCGCGACCAAGGGGAGCCGCGCCGCCCTGGAACTGCGTCCGCCCCTCGTCCTCCAAGGGGTGGACGGCGCCTTCACCGCCGAGGCGGACGCCCTGCATCGCGGCCGGCCGTGGCCGCCATGAAGCCGTTTCGCTCTGGCCAAGTTCGTCTAGGGTATGGATCAGGCGGCGTGCCGGACACCGCCCGAGCGCATCTCAGTAGAACCGCAGGCGGCGGTGATGCCCGAAATGGTGGCGGTGATGGTGATGGCGGCGCCAATGGTGGTGGCGGTGCCAGCGGTGATGCCGGTGCCAGTGATGGCGGTGCCAGTGCCGGCGGCCGTGCCAGCGGGCGGTCTGCACGAGCGGTTCGGCGTCGGACTGGGCGGCGGCGATCGGCACGCTCATCGGGGCGGCCTTCGCCGAGAGGCTCAACCCGGTCGCGCCGCCGAGCAGCGCGAGCACGACCATCAGAAATTTCCAGGATCGCATCGAGACGTCCTCTCCTCCCTGTGACACGGTCGAGGATCGCGCCCCCGCCCGGACGGAAACCACTCCGCCGGGCCTGAAACGGCGATGGGCCTGTTTCGGTTCGATCGACGACACGCGAAACACTTCGTCGTGCGACGACGGCCCCTTGGCGAAAGCCTTGCGCAAGCGGTGCCGATGACCAATTCGGAAGGCGCAACTCTTCCCGAGCAGAGCCCCCATGCCCCTCGCCGTTCCGGACTTCGTGCGTGCCCTGCTGCCGGCGCGCTTCCGCAAGGCGCGCCCGCGCGTCGCCGTCGTGCGGTTGAATGGCGCCATCGGCGCGGTCTCGCCGCTCCGTCCCGGCCTGTCGATCGGCACCGTGGCGGGTAGCCTCGAGCGCGCCTTCGAAACCCCGGGCGCGGTGGCGGTGGCGATCGTGATCAACTCGCCGGGCGGCGCGCCGGCCCAGTCGCACTTGATCCACCGGCGTATCCGCGACCTGGCGACGGAAAAGAAGCTGCCGGTCTACGCCTTCGTCGAGGACGTGGCGGCCTCCGGCGGCTACATGATCGCGTGCGCGGCCGACACAATCGTCGCCGACCCGACCTCGGTGGTCGGCTCGATCGGCGTGGTCTCGGCGGGTTTCGGGTTCGATAAGCTGCTCGCGCGCGTCGGCGTCGAGCGCCGCGTCCACACCCAAGGCGACGCCAAGGCGATGCTCGATCCGTTCCGGCCGGAAGACCCGGCCGACGTCGAGCGCCTTTTGCGCATCCAAGCGGACGTGCAGGACCTGTTCACCGCCCTCGTCACGGCCCGCCGCCCGACCTTGAAGGCCGGCGACAACCTGTTCACCGGCGCGATCTGGACCGGGCGGCAGGCGTTGGAGCTCGGTCTCGTCGACGCGCTCGGCGACATCCGTTCGACCTTGAGGACCCGCTTCGGCGACACCGTCGAGATGCGGCTCGTCGCGGAGGCGAAGGGGTCGTTCGTCAGCCGCCTCTTGCGTCGCGCGGCACCGGGCGGGATCGGCCTTGCGGACGAGGCGATTGCCGCGGTGGAGGAGCGGGCGGCCTGGGCTCGCTACGGGCTCTGAGCGAGGCTGCTAGCTCGGCTATCAGCAATCTGCGGTCAGCGGACCAGGCAGGCGGCGTCCGGCGTGCCGTAGCCGCTATAGACCACCCGCACCTTGCGGGTGCAGCCCTCGGCCTTGATCGCGGGCGCCGCGACCGGGGCGACCTCGACCGGCATCACCGCGACCGGCACGGTCACCGTGGCGGTGTCTTCCACGGTCGCGAAAGCGCTGCTGGCGCTCATCACCAGCGGGGTGGCGACCAGCGAGGCGGCGACGAGGACCGCGAAGACGGTGACGTTCTTCTTGGCGAGGCTGCGCATGACTGATGTTCCGTGGCGTTCGGCCCCTGCGGGCGCCGGATGTCCTGATGTCGGGCAATAAACTTGGCCGTGCCGATACGGTTCCGCTTGTCCGTCGAATTTGCGCCACATTCGGTGCGGGCCCGCACGCGCAGCGGCCTAGCGGTTGCTCAATGGGGCGGCGCACGCTTAAACCCCGGGCGCCCTCCCCCCGCGCGACGACGAAGAAGCCCCATGCCGAGCGATGCCGATCTCAGCCCAAAGACCTCGTTCCAGGGCCTGATCCTGACGCTGCAGCGCTTCTGGGCGGCCAAGGGCTGCGTGATCTTGCAGCCATACGACATGGAGGTCGGCGCCGGCACGTTCCATCCGGCCACGACCCTGCGGGCGCTCGGGCCCAAGCCCTGGAAAGCCGCCTACGTGCAGCCCTCGCGCCGGCCGAAGGACGGGCGCTACGGCGAGAACCCGAACCGGCTGCAGCACTACTACCAGTTCCAGGTGATCCTGAAGCCGAACCCGGACAACCTGCAGGAGCTCTACCTGGAATCGCTCGCCGCGATCGGCGTCGACCTCGCCCTGCACGACATCCGCTTCGTCGAGGACGACTGGGAGAGCCCGACGCTCGGCGCCTGGGGCCTTGGCTGGGAATGCTGGTGCGACGGCATGGAGGTGAGCCAGTTCACCTACTTCCAGCAGGTCGCGGGCCTCGAATGCGCGCCGGTGGCGGGTGAGCTGACCTACGGGCTGGAGCGGCTGGCGATGTACGTCCAGGGCGTCGAGAACGTCTACGATTTGAACTTCAACGGCGGCGCGGGCGCCGACAAGGTGACCTACGGCGACGTGTTCCTGCAGGCCGAGCAGGAATACTCGCGGCACAACTTCGAGGCGGCCGACACGACGATGCTGTTCCGCCAATTCGCCGACGCCGAAAAGGCCTGCCGCAGCTACCTCGACGGCGGCGCGCCGGAGCGCGAGGGCGCCCGCCATCGCATGGTGCAGCCGGCCTACGACCAGTGCATCAAGGCGAGCCACGTCTTCAACCTGCTCGACGCACGCGGCGTGATCTCGGTGACCGAGCGCCAGAGCTACATCCTGCGGGTGCGCGAGCTGGCCAAGGCCTGCGGCGCAGCCTGGCTGCTGACGGAGGCCGGCGGCGCCCCGGCCGCGGCATGAACCGCGTCGCGCTCGCCGCCTTGGCCCTGGTCTGCCTCGCCAATCCAGCTGCGGCGCAATCCGCCACCGACCCCGTCGAGACCGTGCGCGCCTTCTACGCCAAGGACGACATCGGGGCCGTCGGCTTCTACGCCACGCGTCTGCGCGCGCTCTACGAGCGGGATCGCCGCGAGGCCGGGAACGAGGTCGGCCGCCTCGATTTCGCGTTCACTGTCAACGGGCAGGACACCGAGGCGAATTGGCAAAAGACTCTGCAGCTGGTCGCGCTCTCTGACGATGTCGCGCTCTCTGACGATCATGAACGCGCGCAGGTGCAGGCGACCTTCCGCAACTTCACGCCGCAGGATCTGCGCTACGATCTCGTGCGCGAGGACGGGCGCTGGCTGATCGCCGACGTGCGGTCGATGACAGGCCAGACCTGGGATCTGGTGACAATCCTGTCGTCGAAGCTGCCATAGGCGCATCGCGAAGCGGATATCGGCGGTGGCATCCCGCGCCTTCCGCGTCGCTTCGTCTCGACGGACGCCGAGCGGGCGTCTATTCCCGCGCGCATGCCCGATTTGCTGCTCGAACTCCGCTCCGAAGAAATCCCGGCCCGCATGCAGCGGCGTGCGGCCGAGGACCTGAAGAAGCTCGTCACCGACGCCCTGGTCGAGCGCGGCTTCCTCTACGACGGCGCCAAGGCCTTCGCGACGCCGCGCCGCCTGGCGCTCCACGTCGCCGGCCTGCCCGCCCGCGGCGAGGCCGTGCGCGAGGAGCGGCGCGGGCCGAAGGTCGGCGCGCCGGATGCGGCGGTGCAAGGCTTCCTGCGCGGCGCCGGCCTGACGAGCCTCGACCAGGCGCAGACCGTCGTCGACCCGAAGAAGGGTGAGTTCTACCTCGCGGTGATCGAGAGGCCCGGCCGCGCGACGCTGGACGTGCTGGCCGAGATCCTGCCCGCGATTATCAAGAGCTTCCCCTGGCCGAAATCCATGCGCTGGGGCGCGGCCTCGGCGCAGGCGGGGGCCTTGCGCTGGGTGCGTCCGCTGCAATCGATCGTCGCGACCTTCGGCCCGGAGACCGAGACGCCGGACGTGGTGCCGTTCGAGGTCGGCGGGATCGTGGCCGGGGCGACGACCTACGGCCACCGCTTCCTGGCGCCGGAAGCGATCGAGGTGCGGCGCTTCGACGACTACGTCCAGAACCTGGAGCGCGCCAAGGTCGTGCTCGACGCGGACCGCCGCAAGGACATCATCCTGCACGACGCCCGCGACCTCGCCTTCGCCCGCGGCCTCGAACTTGTGGAGGACGAGGGCCTGCTGGAGGAGGTCGCCGGCCTCGTGGAATGGCCGGTGGTGCTGATGGGCACCTTCGACCAAAGCTTCCTCGACATCCCGGGCGAGGCGGTGCGCGCGACCATCCGCGCCAACCAGAAATGCTTCGTGGTTCGTGAAGCCGGCGGCGCGCTGGCGCCGGCCTTCATCCTGGTCTCGAACCTCGTCGCCTCGGACGGCGGGGCCGCGATCACCGCCGGCAACGAGCGCGTCGTCCGCGCCCGGCTCTCGGACGCGAAGTTCTTCTGGGAGACGGACAAGGCGATCCGCCTCGAAGACCGGCTACAGAGGCTCGACACCATCGTGTTCCACGAGAAGCTCGGGACGCAGGGCGAGCGGGTGCAGCGCATCGCGGCGCTCGCGAAGGAACTGGCGCCGCTGGTCGGCGCCGATCCCGAGCTGGCGGAGCGCGCCGCGCGCCTCGCCAAGGCCGACCTCGTCACCGAGATGGTCGGCGAGTTCCCCGAGCTGCAGGGTTTGATGGGGGCTCGCTATGCCGCTCTCCAGGGCGAGCACCCGAGCGTCTGCGCTGCGATCGAGGAGCATTACAAGCCGGTCGGGCCGTCCGACCGGGTGCCGACCGACCCGGTCTCGGTGGCGGTGGCGCTCGCCGACAAGCTCGACACGCTGGTCGGGTTCTGGGCGATCGACGAGAAACCGACTGGGAGCAAGGACCCGTATGCGTTGCGGCGGGCCGCTTTGGGGGTCGTGCGACTCGCGGTCGATTGTTCGCTAAGATTGAGTCTGACGCAGGCTTTTGCGTTCGCATATCTTGCAAGGTCATTGACTCCAGACGAATCAAGCTACTTCAAGCGAAGCCATAACGAGGGTATCCCAAGCCAGCGCACGACTTCGGATATTGTAAAAAATGCGGGTATCCCCGGGTCGAGTTTTGCGGATTTGGTCGATGGCAAAGGAAGTCTTCTCACCTTTTTCGCCGATCGCCTCAAAGTCTACCTCCGCGAAAAAGGCGCCCGCCACGACTTGATCGACGCGGTCTTCGCGCTTCCCGGCCAGGACGACCTGCTGATGGTCGTCCGCCGCGTCGAGGCGCTCGGCGCCTTCCTCGACACCGAGGACGGCAAGAACCTGCTCGCGGGGGTGAAGCGCGCCTCGAACATCCTCCGGATCGAGGAGAAGAAGGACGGCCGCGCCTACGACGCCGAGCCCGACGCCGCGCTCGCCGCCTCCGGCCAGCCCGAGGAGCGGGCGCTCGCCGAGGCGCTGGCGACCGCCCGGACCGAGGCCTCGGCCGCGGTCGCGAAGGAGGATTTTGCCGGCGCGATGCGGGCGCTCTCGCAGCTGCGTGCCCCGGTGGACGCCTTCTTCGAGCACGTCACCGTCAACGCCGACGACCCGCGCCTGCGCGAGAACCGCCTCACCCTCCTCAACGCGCTGCGCGCCGCCACCCGCGAAGTCGCGGATTTCTCGGCGATCGTGGGATAGTGCGCGGGTCCCTTCTCCCAGGGGGAGAAGGACAGGATGAGGGGCGTGAGGCGTCAGGAAGGACCGCGCCGGTCGCAACGTGTCTGCCGGATTCGGTCCGGCAGCGACATGGGCTCGTCGATCGGCCGACGCTGTCGACCTTGCGCGCAGTTCGGTGGCGTTACGCCCCTCATCCCAACCTTCTCCCCCTGGGAGAAGGAGCCATGTCGTGGAAGACGCGGGATTTCCGCCACCGTCGCGCCGTGAGGCCTTTATGGAGCAGATCGCTTACGCGCGGGGTTTGCGTCGCACGCAGACGCGAGCCGAAGCCAAGCTCTGGTCCGTGCTCCGAAGGCGCCAACTGAACGGGTGGAAGTTCCGGCGCCAGTGCCCCATCGATCGCTATGTTGCGGATTTCGTCTGCATCGAGGCGAACCTCATCGTGGAAGTGGATGGCGCGACCCATTCCACGATGCAGGAATGCGAGCGGGATGCGGTTCGCACCCGTACCCTTGAATCCTGCGGTTTCGCGATCCTGCGCGACACCAACGCCGAGATCGCCGAAAACCTCGACGGCGTGCGCGAGACGATCCTCGCCGCGGTCGAGCGGCGGCTCTCCGTCTGATGCGTCTCAGAACCAGCCCTTGATCCGGAACACCACGATCGGGATGATCGCGCTGGCGAGGATCAGGCTTAGGGCGTAGGGGTAGCCGTAGGCCCAGTCGAGCTCGGGCATGTGCTTGAAGTTCATCCCGTACATCGAGGCGATTAGCGTCGGCGGAACGCCGACCACCGAGACGACGGTGAGCACGCGGAAGACGTTGTTCTGTTCGATGTTGATCAGGCCCAGGGCCGCGTCGAGGAGGAACTGGACGTTCTCCGAGAGCCGCGTCTCGAACTCGTCGAGGGATTCGATGTCCCGGCGGATCGTCTCGAAGCGGGCGTCGGTCTCCTCCTGAGCCAGCACCTGCTCGCAGGCGCCGGCGACGAAGGGCACGATGCGCTCGAGCCCGAGCAGGCTCGCCCGGATCTTGCCGAGCACCTTCCCGCGGCGGGCGATGCCCCGCAGGATGCGCCGCAGCGCCAAGTCCCGCCGGCGCGGGGGCGCCGCCTCGTCGGATTTCGCGGGCCGGGCGCGCACGTCGAAGTCGAAGATGCGGGTGGAGAGCCTGTCGAGCTCGGCGCCCATGTCCTCCAGGGAGTCGGCCAGGCTGTCGACGAGCTCCTCCATCAGCAGCAGGAAGACCGCGATCCCGGTCTTGGCCTCCTCGCCCTCGTGGACCCGCTTGCGCACCTCGGCGAAGGCGCGCAGCTCATGGAATCGCACCGTCACGAGGTGGTCCTTCGTCAGCACGAAGCCGAGTGGGTTCAGGACCGAATCGGTGCTCTCGAAGGTGATCATCGGCGTCGAGAGCGACAGGCCGTTCTTCAGCCGGCGCAGGCGGCTCGAACTCTCGACCTCCGACAGCGCCTTGCGCGAGGGCACCCGGACGCCGGTGGCCTCCTCGACCGCGCGGGCCTCCTCGGGCGTCGGGTCGTTGAGGTCGATCCACACGGCCTGCGTCGGGACGGCGGCGGCGCCCGCCTCGCTCGGCGCGAGCGCGCCCTCCGGTCCGTGCAGGCTCAGCATGGCAGGATCATCCGTCGGCGCGTGCGATCAGGGGAGAAACCCGGCGCGCGACGGCCGTCGCAGGGTGCGACAGACTTGACTCGCCAAGGGGCCGCGGCTATCTCGCCCGCAGCCTTGGCACTCATCTTTCGAGAGTGCTAACGGCAGGGTTGGACGCGGACCACCGCGGCATCAACGCCGTTTCGCGAATTCAAACAAGAGGGCAGCTCATGAAGTTCCGTCCGCTGCACGACCGGGTCGTCGTCCGCCGCATCGAAGGCGAAGAGAAGACCAAGGGCGGCATCATCATCCCCGACACCGCCAAGGAGAAGCCGCAGGAAGGCGAGATCGTCGCCGTCGGCCCGGGCGCCCGCGACGAGGCCGGCCGCATCAACGCGCTCGACGTCAAGGCCGGCGACCGCGTCCTGTTCGGCAAGTGGTCGGGCACCGAGGTCAAGATCGACGGTCAGGACCTCCTGATCATGAAGGAATCCGACATCATGGGCGTCGTCGCCTAAGGTCTTCGGACACCTGACTTAAACCGCCCTTCGAGGCCCGAACCGGTCTTGGGGCTTCCCCACCAACGAAAAGGAATCCTGCACATGGCAGCGAAAGACGTTCGTTTCTCCTCCGACGCGCGCGACAAGATGCTCCGTGGCGTCGACATCCTCGCGGATGCCGTCAAGGTGACGCTCGGCCCCAAGGGCCGCAACGTCGTGATCGAGAAGAGCTTCGGCGCGCCGCGCATCACCAAGGACGGCGTCACCGTCGCCAAGGAGATCGAGCTCGCCGACAAGTTCGAGAACATGGGCGCCCAGATGGTGCGCGAAGTGGCCTCGAAGACCAACGACATCGCCGGTGACGGCACCACCACCGCGACCGTGCTCGCCCAGGCGATCGTCCGCGAAGGCGCCAAGTACGTCGCCGCCGGCATGAACCCGATGGACCTGAAGCGCGGCATCGACCTCGCCACGGCCGCCGCGGTGAAGGACATCATCGCGCGCTCCAAGAAGGTCGCCTCGTCCGAGGAGGTCGCCCAGGTCGGCACGATCTCGTCGAACGGCGACAAGGAAATCGGCGAGATGATCGCCCACGCCATGCAGAAGGTCGGCAACGAGGGCGTGATCACGGTCGAGGAGGCGAAGACCGCCGAGACCGAGCTCGACGTCGTCGAGGGCATGCAGTTCGACCGCGGCTACCTCTCCCCGTACTTCATCACGAACGCGGAGAAGATGGTCGCCGAGCTCGAGGACCCCTACATCCTCATCCACGAGAAGAAGCTGTCGTCGCTCCAGGCGATGCTGCCGGTGCTCGAGGCCGTGGTGCAGACCGGCAAGCCGCTGGTCATCATCGCCGAGGACATCGAGGGCGAGGCGCTGGCCACCCTCGTGGTGAACAAGCTGCGCGGCGGCCTCAAGGTCGCGGCCGTGAAGGCTCCGGGCTTCGGGGACCGCCGCAAGGCGATGCTCGAGGACATCGCGATCCTGACCCAGGGCCAGATGATCGCCGAGGACCTCGGCATCAAGCTCGAGAACGTCACCCTGCCGATGCTCGGCCGCGCCAAGCGGATCCGCATCGAGAAGGAGACCACCACGATCATCGACGGTTCGGGCGAGAAGGCCGACATCGAGGCCCGCGTCGGGCAGATCAAGGCGCAGATCGAGGAGACCACCTCGGACTACGACCGTGAGAAGCTCCAGGAGCGCCTGGCCAAGCTCGCCGGCGGCGTCGCGGTCATCCGCGTCGGCGGCGCGACCGAGGTCGAGGTCAAGGAGAAGAAGGACCGCGTCGACGACGCGCTCAACGCCACCCGCGCGGCTGTCGAAGAGGGCATCGTCCCCGGCGGTGGCACCGCCCTGCTCCGCGCCAAGAAGGCGGTCGCCGCCCTCTCGAGCGACAACCCCGACGTCCAGGCCGGCATCAAGATCGTGCTGAAGGCGCTCGAGGCCCCGATCCGTCAGATCGCCCAGAACTCGGGCGTCGAGGGCTCCATCGTCGTCGGCAAGATCACCGACAACACCTCTTCCGAGACCTACGGCTTCAACGCCCAGACGGAAGAGTACGTCGACATGATCCAGGCCGGCATCATCGACCCGGCCAAGGTCGTGCGCACCGCCCTGCAGGACGCGGCCTCGGTCGCCGGCCTGCTCGTCACCACCGAGGCCATGATCGCCGACTCTCCGAAGAAGGACAGCGGCGCCTCCATGGGCGGCGGCGGCGGCATGGGCGGCATGGGCGGCGGGATGGACTTCTAAGTCCCAGCCACCATCGCAAGGTCGGAAAGAGGGTCGCCGCAAGGCGGCCCTCTTTTCGTTTGCGTCCGCCATGCTTGGGAGACTCTAGATTTATTTTTTCTCCCGAATGGCGCTGGTGATCGGCCCGCGAGCGATATGCGCATATGCTAAAATTTCAGCAAGTCGCTCTAAAATATCGTTTATTTCCAGACACCGCGGGTACTTTCAAGGGAGAGCGATCTTCCAAAGCCAATCTAGCATATGACTTGAGGTTGATTTCTCGACCTGGATGAGATTTCCTTCCGTTCGGCGGGGGGAGACGGGTTTGGACGTCGAGGGCTTCATCGAACGCTGGACCGCACGCGAGGGCGGTGCGGAGCGCGCGAACTACCAGATGTTCCTCAGCGAGCTCTGCGACGTGCTCGGCGTACCCCGACCGGAGCCGGCCGGCGGCGACACCGCCCGCAACGACTACGCCTTCGAGCGCGCCGTGCGCCTGCGCGCGGGCGACGGCGGTACGGCTCCCCGGCGCATCGACCTCTACCGGCGCGGGCACTTCATCCTCGAAGCCAAGCAATCGCGCTTTCCCGGCGCGAAGAACGCGCCGCGGCAGGTCTCCGCCGCCCAGCTCTCCCGGCTTGCCGCCGAACCGGAACAGCTCGGGCGCCGGGCCGCCACGAAGGGCTGGGACGTGATGATGCAGAACGCCCGGCGCCAAGCCGAAGGCTACGTCTTCCTGTTGGATCCCGAGCATGTGGCACCGCCCTTCCTCATCACCTGCGATGTCGGCCACGCGCTGGAGGTGTTCGCCGATTTCTCCGGGACCGGGCGGGCCTACGTGCCGTTTCCCGACCGCCAGGGCTTCCGCATCTTTCTCGAAGACCTGCGCGACCCGGCGGTGCGCACCCGGCTCGCGGCGATCTGGACCGACCCGGGCAGCCTCGATCCGGCGCGGCATGCGGCCAGGGTCACTCGCGAGATCGCCGCGCGGCTCGCCGCCGTGAGCAAGGCGCTCGAGGCGGACCATGCGCCCGAGGAGGTCGCCCACTTCCTGATGCGCTGCATTTTCACGATGTTCGCCGAGGGCGTGGACCTGCTGCCGAAGGGCAAGTTCACCAAACTGCTGGCAGAATGCGCCGAAAGCCCGGGCGTCTTCGCTCCGCTCCTCTCGGACCTCTGGGCCAAGATGGACGCGCCGCGGGAGCAGGATCGCTTCTTCTCGGGGTTCCAGCAGCACCTGCGCCTCTTCAACGGCAACCTGTTCTCCAACGCGACGGCGTTCCCGCTGGCGCGCGAGGAGATCGGGGAGCTGCTGGCGGCCGCCCGGAAGGACTGGACGGAGGTCGATCCCGCGATCTTCGGCACGCTGCTGGAGCAGGCCCTGGACAAGGCGGAGCGGCGACGGCTCGGCGCGCATTACACGCCGCGCGTCTACGTGCGGCGTCTCGTCGAGGCGACCGTGATGCAGCCGCTCCGGGCCGACTGGCAGGCGGCGCTCATGAGAGCGGAGACCGCCCACCAGGGCGGGGACGAGAAGGCGGCGGTCGGCCACGTGCGTGCGTTCCACCGCACGCTCTGCGCCACCCGCGTCCTCGATCCGGCCTGCGGCACCGGCAACTTCCTCTACGTCGCGCTCGAGCTGATGAAGACCCTCGAAGGCGAGGTGCTGGAGACGCTGGCGCGCCTGGGCGAGCCCGAGAACATGGGGCTGGATCGCGAAACCGTCGATCCGCACCAGTTCCTCGGTTTGGAACTGAACCCGCGCGCCGCCGCGATCGCCGAGCTCGTGGTGTGGATCGGGTACCTTCAGCAGCATTACCGGACCCGCACCGGACACCCGTCCGAGCCGATCCTGCGCGCCTTCAAGAACATCAACTTCGGACGCGGCGAAGGCTACGATGCCGTCTTGACCTGGGACGGCTATCCGCTTCCGACGATCGTCGAGATAAATGGCAGACGCGTCGAGACCTATCCGAAGGCCCGGCGGCCGGACTGGCCGGACGCCGATTTCATCGTCGGGAATCCACCGTTCATCGCAGGAAGCGACCTGCGCGGCGAATACGGACACGGCTATGCCTCAGCCGTCTGGGCCGCCTATCCGAACGTCCCCGGCGGCGCGGACTTCGTGATGTGCTGGTGGGATCGGTCGGCCGTCCAGCTTGCGGGGCCGATCCTGAAACGGTTCGGCTTCGTGACGACGAACAAGATCGCACAGGGATTCAGTCGCAAGGTCGTCGCCCATCACCTGGGTCTCAAACGCCCGATCCGCATCGCGTGGGCGATCGACGATCACCCCTGGTATCGCGGAAAGGGCGGCGTCGCGCAGGTCCGGATCGCGATGACGGTCGGCGATCGAAAAACGACGGCGGGACGCCATCTAAGAATCAAGCAGGAAAAGCTCACCTCCGACGAGCAGATCGCAGTCGAATACGTGGAGGAAGACGGCATCATCAACGCGGACCTGACGATCGGCGCCGACATCACGAAGTCAAAGGCGCTTCTCGCGAACCGAGGCTGCTCTCACGACGGTGTGAAGTTGCACGGAAAGAGGTTCGTCCTGAACGAGGCGGAGGCTGGCCTGCTCGGGGTCGGGACACGCGCGGGCATCGAGGAATTCATACGGCCGTACCGGAACGGACTCGACCTGCGATCCGTCAGACCCTCCAGGCTCGTCGACGACATGTACGGCCTCGCTCCCGACGACATCCGAGCGCGCTATCCCGAGGCCTATCAACGTCTGCTCGAGGTGCTCGACGAGCGTCAGGACGCCATCGACCAGGTCCGCCTCAAGGGCCGCGAGCCCAGCAAGGATGTTCTGGCGTACCGGGACTTGTGGTGGCTCTTCGGCAAACCGCGCCCCGAGATGCGTTTCGCGTTGGCGAATCTCGGCCGGTACATCGGCACGATCGACACGGCGAGAAAACGCCTCTTTCAGTTCATCGACAGTGATATCCTATGCGATGACAAGATCGTCGTGATCGCGATCGAGGATGCGGCCACCCTGTCCATCCTGTCGTCCCACATCCACGTCACATGGGCCGAGCGCTCCGGCGTCTGGCTCGGCGTCGGGAACGACTCGGTCTACTCGAAGACGCGTTGCTTCGACCCTTTCCCGTTTCCCGAACTGTCTGCCAAGCTGAGGATGCAGCTTCGCACGATGGGAGAGGAGCTGGATTCG
The DNA here is from genome assembly GCF_008040045.1 of Methylobacterium sp. WL8. Taxonomy (NCBI): domain Bacteria; kingdom Pseudomonadati; phylum Pseudomonadota; class Alphaproteobacteria; order Hyphomicrobiales; family Methylobacteriaceae; genus Methylobacterium; species Methylobacterium sp. WL8. The sequence continues at coordinate 48,317 of NZ_VRVF01000038.1, forward strand.
ACGCGCAAGGTCATCCAGGAAGAAAATCCCGACCTGGGCCTGACGGAGGTCTACAAGCTGCTCGACCTGATCCGTGCCGGAGCCCCGCTCAGCAGTCGGGACGAGGACGTGAGAACGCGCGGGCGCGTCCTCATCCTGCGGGAGCTGCACGACACGATCGACCGGCTGACCGCCGACGCCTACGGATGGCCGCACGGATTGTCCGATGCGGACATCCTGGTCCGGCTCGTCGCGCTCAATGCGGAGCGGGCCCGCGAGGAGGCTGCGGGCCATGTGCGTTGGCTTCGGCCCGACTACCAGATCCCGCGCTTCGCCGGAGAGATCGGGGCGAGGACCGAAGACCTGGATCTCGGCGAGGCCGAGATCGCGATCGGCAGGGACTTGCCGGCGTTCCCCACGGACCGCAGCGAACAGCCCCTCGCGGTCGTAGCCATCCTTCGCAGAGTCGACCGCCCGATGGACGCGGCCGCCCTCAGTCGCGGGTTCAAGCGCGGCGGCAGGCGCATCGAGGCGCGGGTGGCGCAGATCCTCGCTACGCTCAGCCTCTACGGCCACATCGTCGAAGCCGGCGACGGTCGCTTCCTTGGACGACGCGCCGCCTGATGCGGTGCGGCGGCCCGGTTCAGCCCGCCCGGCGTCCGCAGCGGACGTAGGAGGCTGTGCCCTTTCCGCTCGTCCAGGTCAGGCGGTCGCCGTCGACGACGAGGCGGACCTGCGACGACCAGCGCCGGCCGCGGTCGGCGCAGTCGGCGGCCATCACCCAGGCGTTGCCGGTGCGGCGGCCGTCGTGGAAGCTGCAGATCGTCCGCCCGGCGCTGGCGCGGTCGGGGGTGATCGTCGCGGGGATGTAGCCGCGCCGGCGCGAGCGCCGGCCGCAGGCGGCCTCGGTCGGCCCCCAGGTGCCGACGTACTCGGCGCGATCCATCCGCGGGACCGGCGCCGGGGCCGGCATCGGCGCGGCGGCGACGGGGGCGGCCTGGGGCTCCACGGCGACGCTTGGCGAAGGCGCCGTCGGGGCCTGGACCGCCGCGACCACCGGC